>NZ_JBFUBD010000073.1:0-13411 GCF_056405935.1 Polaromonas sp. P1_E3 | reverse complement strand
GTGCAATAGGCATAAACTTTTTTGGCGCCGCGCTCTTTCAGCACTTCAGCCGCTTTCACCAATGTCCCGGCGGTGTCGATCATGTCGTCCATGATCACGCAATTGCGGCCTTCAATGTCGCCGATCACGTGCATCACTTCCGACACGTTCGCCTTGGGGCGGCGCTTGTCGATGATGGCCATGTCGCAGCCTAGCTGCTTGGCCAGCGCCCGGGCGCGCACCACGCCGCCCACATCGGGCGACACGACCATCAGGTCGGTGTAATTCTTCTGCCGCAAATCACCCAGCAACACCGGCGACGCATAAATGTTGTCGACCGGAATATCAAAAAACCCCTGGATCTGGTCGGCATGCAGATCCATCGTCAAAACACGCGACACGCCCACTGCCTGCAGCATGTTGGCCACCACCTTGGCCGTGATCGGCACCCGCGCCGAACGCGGACGGCGGTCTTGCCGCGCGTAGCCGAAATACGGAATCACCGCAGCGATGCGCTCGGCCGAAGCGCGTTTCAGCGCGTCGACCATGATGAGCAGTTCCATCAGGTTGTCGTTGGTCGGTGCGCAGGTCGACTGCACCACAAACACATCACGGGCCCGGACGTTCTGCTGGATCTCGACAGTGACTTCGCCATCCGAAAAACGTCCCACATGGGCAGCACCCAGTGAAATGCCCAGGTGCTGGGAGATCTCAAGGGCCATGCTCGGATTGGCATTGCCGGTGAAAACCATGAAGTCGGGATGGTGCGTTTGCATGTGGGGCCCAGCTGCTACAAGGACTTGAACGTGGCTGAAATTTTTATCGAAGCAAAATACGCACGGGGGACAACACGTGGCAACGGGGCTTGGCAGTGAGCGCCGGTTGCCTCAAGTGTTTCCAAAAACACACAGACCCGCTGATACACATCACGCGGGTCTGTCAGGAGTCACACGGACCCGCTCCGGGCGGGTCCGCAAGACCGGGGCTCGCGCCCTCAGTCTGTAATTTGGCAGGGGTGGAAGGATTCGAACCTGCGAATGCCGGAATCAAAATCCGGTGCCTTAACCAGCTTGGCGACACCCCTACACAGGACAGCTGCCGTTACCGGCAACAGACCTATAAACTTTTCATCTATGGTCGCTTGAAAGCGCATTTCAAAAGAGCGGCTATTTTACCAACCGGCCAGAGGATGCACCTCCAAATTGCTGCATGTCCGGACTTTCCAGCCATCAGGCAAGCCTGAAAGATCCGTCAAATCCGTGCCATGCGGCAGTTGCGCAAATACAGCACTTCCGGAGCCGGTCATGCGCCCTTGAAGATGTTTCGTTTTCAACCAGTCAAGCGACTGGCCAATCTGCGGGCACATCTCCTGCGCTACCGGCTGCAAGTCGTTGCGGCCGAAACTGAAATCAATCGATTTCGTGTGGCCTTCAGCATTTGCAGCAAAGCCTTGGATTGTAGCAGTTTCTGTGTCGCGTTTGAGCCCCGGTGCGCTGAAAATACCTTGGGTGGGGAGGCCAGCGGGTGGCTTGACCACCACAAAACGGGCTCCAGGCAAGGCCAGCGGCGTGATTTTCTCGCCGATGCCCTCCACCCAGGCGTGGCCACCCGACAGAAAGAAGGGGACATCGGCGCCCAGCGACAGGGCGATGGCGCGCAATTCTTCGGGCGGCAGGCGCACGCCCCACAGCCGCTGCAAGGCCAGCAGGCAACTGGCCGCATCGGATGAGCCCCCGCCCATGCCGGCTTGCGAAGGAATGCTTTTTTGCAGGCCGATATGGACACCCAGCGGTGTACCGCAGGCCGCCTGCAGCGCCCTGGCTGCCCGCACGCACAAGTCTTCGGTGGGTAGAGCCAAAGGCTGTGGTTCGCCGGGCGTGCCTGTGTCGGGTTTTCCGAGGTCTTCCCGGGTAATCCGGCCATCGGCGCGAAGCTCAAAGTGCAGGGAGTCACACCAGTCGATGAGCATGAACGCGGATTGCAGCAAGTGATAGCCATCGGGCCTGCGCCCGGTGATGTGCAGAAAGAGGTTCAGTTTGGCAGGCGCGGGCACGTCATACAGGGCCTTAAGCGGCTGTGCGACGTTGGAAACTGGAGTTGGGTGAGCCATCGTGGAGCGCCAGAGCGGTAACAGAAGCCAGGGAGAGAGGTGAGTAGGAGGTAAGTACAGGAACGCCTGCCGCGAGCCTGGGGCATTTGTCCTGGATTACCGGTCCAGGACTACACGCAGGTCGGCCGGCGGCGCCGGCTCCAGACGCTTGGCCGTGATGCGGCCTTCCGCATAACGCGAGAGATCCGCAGACCAGCCGCTGACGCTGGCATTGTCGCCCCGCAGCCAGGCAAACAGCGCGGTCACCGGAACGGCGGTGCCTGTGGCCTGGGCCATCAGCTCATCGACCGACGAAAACCGCTGGATCTTGCCATTGCCGGAGTCGAGTACAGCTTCGCCGGGTGACCAGCGGAGCACCCCCAACACGCTGCCCAGCGGGCTGATCAGCGAAAGCTCGCCACGCTCGGGCTTGCCCCTGAGCTCGAAGCTGGCCGAAAAAGACTGCACTGGTTCGCTCTGCACCTGCAAGCTGATGCGGCCCGTCTGGAGGTCATTTTGTGTGCCATTTGTGCCTGTAGCCCTTGGTGGTTGTGCGCAACCAGCTATCAAAAAAGGAGCAATGATGCAGGCGGATACGAGCCAGAAGCGGGCTGGGCGCGCAGGCAGTGCAGGTGTCGGGGCGCGCATTCCCGTCACAGCTTCACGCGCAACCGCTTGAGCGTCTCGAGCAGGGTCTCGTTTTCGGGGTTCAGCAGCCGGCCTTCCTTCCAGATGGCTACCGCACGGTCGCGCTGTCCGGTGGCCCAGAGAACTTCGCCGAAGTGGGCCGCAATCTCCGCATCGGGTTTGGCTTTATAGGCCGTTTCGAAAATCTTGATGGCTTCCGTGGTGTTGCCCATGCGAAATTCGACCCAGCCCAGGCTGTCCTTGATAAACGGGTCGGAGGGTGCGTATTCAAGCGCTTTGCGAATCAGATCACGCGCTTCAGGCAGGCGTACGCTGCGATCCGCAAACGAATAGCCCAGGGCGTTGTAGGCGTGGTGGTAGTCGGGCTTGAGCTGGATGACACGCCGCAGCAGGCGCTCCATTTCGTCCATGGCGCCCAGCTTTTCGGCCATCATGGCCTGGTCGTACAGGAGCTCGGTCTCGTCGGGGTTTTTGGCCAGGGCTTGCGCCAGCACATCATGGGCCAGCTGGTATTGCTTGAACTCGCGCAGCAGGCTCACTTCCGCGTTCAGTTTCAGCCTGGCGTCGGCGGCGTTGCGTTCGGGCAGCTTGCGGATCAGCTGGCGTCCTTCTTCCAGCTTGCCCTGGCTGGCCAGGATGGAGGCGCGCCGGGTTTGGGCCTGGGTCAGGTCGGCGGCGTTGTCAATTTTGGCCAGCCAGCCTTCCGCTGCCGCGTAGTCCTTGCGTTTTTCGGCCAGCTGCGAGAGCGAAAGATAGGCCTGGGCCAGGCCGCGGTTGCGTTCGCCTTCGGAGGTTTGTTGCTGGGCCAGGGTGACATAGCGCTCAAGCGAGGTCTGCGCCTGCGCCAGCTGGTTGTCCTGCAACTGCAGGGAACCCAGCACCAGCCAGCCTTCGGGGAGTTCGGGTCTTTCACGGGTCACGACCTGCAGCTGGGCTGAGGCTTCCGCGTAGCGCTGGGCATCCAGGAGCGCGCGCGCATAGGCCATCCGCACCTCGGGCAAGGCTTTGGTGTTGCCTTCAAAGTATTTGCGGACCAGGTTTTCAGCTTCGGGCTGCTTCGAGTCCATCAGCTCCAGCGCGACCAGCGCCGGCCCTTCGGTGAAGGGGCCGGCTGCCTGCGCGCGCCTGGCTGCCGCGAGCGCGCCCCCGCTGTCGCCGGCGGCCAGGCGCATGCGGCCYACCGYSGTCCAGGCRGCGCTGGCGGTGGCGGGATTGCTCAGGTAGTCGGTCAATGCTCCTTCGACCACCATGGCGCTCAGTTTTTTGTCCGCCATGCGGGCGTAGATCCGGGGTATCGCATTCAGGGCAGCGGTTCGCTCCCCTTCCGGGGCAAGCCGGAYTTCGGTTTGCAGGGGCTCGGTCGTATCGACAATCCGGTTCAATGCCACCAGGATCTGCAGGACATACCGGTTTGCCTCGCGCGAAGCGGGTTGCTCTGCCTTCCAGGCGCTGGCCGCCTGCAATGCGGCATCACCTGAGCGGGACTGCAGTGCGATGTCCGTGGCACGCTGGTAAAGCTGCGCGTCGCCGGTCTTCCGGGCGGCGTCCAGCATCAGCGCAAACCCTGCGGCGGGCTCGCCTTCCTGCAGGGTCATTTCCCCCACCAGCAACTGGTAAAAAAGGGCGCTGTCCAGCGGCGAAGACGGAGCGGCTTCTTCCTGGGCCGCTTTGGCCTCGACAAGCGTCGAGGGCGCAGCCAGGACCGGTTCATCGGTCTGTGCCAGGACCAAGGGAACCACCAGACACACGCCACTGATGGCAAGACCAATTTTTTTCTTCATCGAACCATGATAATTGAAGCCCCCGGGCTGCGTTGCCGCTTTACGCGTGGCCCTGCTACCCAGCTGGTTCACCACGGTCTTCCTGCGCCATGCGTGAGCGCCTTTATTTGCAAAACCTATGCCTGAATTGCCAGAAGTCGAAGTCACCCGGCTGAGCTTTGCGGACCGCATTGCCGGTGCTGTCATTGAGCGCATCCAGATGGGCAAGCCCCTGCGCTGGCCGCTGGGCTGTGCGACGCGCAAGCTTGTCGGCCAGAAGGTGCACGAGGTTCGCCGCCGCGGCAAATACCTTTTGGTAGACCTGAGCGACGGGTTGCTGCTGATTCACCTTGGAATGTCCGGTAGTGTGGCTTTTGGCGACGGTTTCCCCGCCCTGGGCAAGCACGACCACTTCGAAATGACAACCAGCCAAGGCACTTTACGGTTGAACGACCCGCGCCGTTTCGGGGCTGTGGTGTATGCGAGCCATGAAGGTGCGCCAGCCGCCCAAAAGCTGCTCGGCCGGCTCGGCGTCGAGCCGCTGACCAACGCTTTTGACGCGGAAAGCTTTCACCAGGCGCTAAAGCTGCGGCAAACGGCGATCAAACAGGTGCTGCTGGGTGGGGAGGCGGTGGTCGGTGTCGGCAACATCTATGCGTCGGAAGCCCTGTTCCTGGCGGGAATCCGGCCGACCACCCGGGCAAACCGGATCAGCAAGCCCCGTGCTGTCCGGCTTCATGGGGCGATCCGCCAGGTGCTGGCCCAGGCTGTTACAAAGGGCGGTAGCACCCTGAGGGATTTTTCGAATGCGCAGGGCGAATCGGGCTATTTCCAGCTCGAAGCCATGGTTTATGACCGCGCCGGCTTGCCCTGCCGGGTGTGCAGCGCACCGGTGAAGACCCTCCGGCAGGGGCAACGGTCCACTTTTTACTGCGCAAATTGCCAGAAACCGTGAGTCCGTAGACGCGCCAATGGTTCTTTCGGGTTGGCGATGCTATATTGACCGACACACTTTACGGTAGACCGATGTCTTTTAACGAACAATTTGACCAGCACGGCACGTGGCGGCGCGAATTTGCCCTGCGCCTGAAACTGCTTGCAGAGTGGATGAAGGACCATGACCTGCTGGACGCAGCGGTCGAGGAGCGCTTGCAGCGGCTCGAGTCACAGGTGCGTTCGGACAAGGTCATGGTGGCCTTTGTGGCCGAATTTTCGCGCGGCAAGTCCGAGCTGATCAATGCGATCTTTTTCGCCGGTTATGGCCGCCGCATCATGCCGGCGAGTGCCGGCCGCACCACCATGTGCCCGACCGAGCTGGGCTACGACGCGGATGTGCCGCCCTGTCTGCGCCTGCTGCCCATCGAGACGCGACTGCAGAAGCAGGCCCTCATGGAATGGCGCGCGGTGCCCGAAAAATGGACGCGGATCGACCTCGACGTGAATGACCCGGCGCAACTGGCGCAGGCGCTCGAGAAAGTGGCCGAAGTCCGCCATGTCACCCATGACGAAGCCCGCTCGCTGGGTTTCTGGCACGACAACAATCCCGAAGACAACCCGCGCGTCGGCGCCGACGGCCTGATCGAGGTGCCCAAGTGGCGCCATGCGCTGATCAATATCGCGCACCCGCTTCTCAAGCAGGGCCTCGTCATCCTCGATACGCCGGGCCTCAACGCCATCGGTGCGGAGCCCGAACTGACGGTGAGCCTGATTCCCCAGGCCCATGCCGTGGTGTTCATCCTGGCAGCCGATACGGGGGTGACCAAGTCCGATCTGGCCATTTGGCGCGAGCATTTGATTACCGAAGGCGACGGCACCGATGCGCGCCTCGTGGTGCTCAACAAGATCGACACCCTCTGGGATGCCTTAAGCACCCCTGAGCAGGTGCAGGCACAGATCGACAAGCAGCGTGCGACGTCTGCTGAAATCCTGGGCCTGCCGGAATCCCAGGTGATTCCCGTGTCTGCCCAAAAGGGGTTGGTGGCCAAGGTTACGCGCGACAAGGCCTTGCTGGAGTCCAGCCACCTGCCGACCCTTGAGCTGGCACTGGGTCAGGGGGTGATGGGGCAGCGCCAGAAAATCCTGCGGACAGCGGTGTCCGGCGGCATCGGCGAGCTCCGGACCGAAGCAGGGCGTGCCATGCATATCCGCCGGCGCGACCTGGCCGAGCAGATGATTGAGTTGCGTGGACTCAGAGGCAAGAACGTCTCGGTGATCAAGCACATGCGCAGCCGCATCGAGCAGGAGCAGGCAGAGTTCGACACCAGCGGCTCGAAAATTCACGCGGTGCGTTCAGTCCACCTCAAATTGCTCCGTGACGTATTCAATCTGCTCAGCACCCCGACGCTCAAGGCAGAACTGGCCGAGCTGACGCATGCCCTGAAGCAGCCGGGCATCAAGCTGGGCGTCAAAAAGGCCTATGGCCAGACTTTTTCCCGCCTCCGCGAGGGACTGCAGAAGTCGCAGATCATGAGCAGTGAAATCCAGTCCATGTTGACTGCCTCCTTTCGCCAGCTCAATGCCGAGTTCAGCTTTTCGCTGCAGGCGCCAAAGGAGCCGGAGCTGATTCGCTACGAACATGACCTGGAGCAGATAGAGCGCAGCCACTTGCAGTACCTCGGCGTGGGCAATGTTTTGAAGCTTTCCCAGCCGGAATTCTCCGAGCGGCTGGTTCGCGCCCTGGCCACGCGACTGCGGGTGGTTTACGAATCTGCCCTCGGCGAGGTGGAACTGTGGAACAAGTCGGCGGCATCGCAGCTTGATGCACAGTTGCGCGAGCGGCGACGCAATTTCGGCCGCAGGCTGGAGGCTATTGAGCGTATCCAGCAGGCGGCTTCAGGACTGGATGAACGAATCGCGGAAATTGATGCCCAGGAGCGCGTGCTTGACGAGCTGGACAGCAAACTTACGGAACTGACCTCTCATCTGATGGGCGCCCCAGCGCAGCCCAGGGCAGACGGTGCCACCGCAGAAAATGCCGCAGTGCCCGAGGCTGCCTGAGCGTTGACGCGGCCGCAACCCACCAGGACCCCTGCCGCAAGGAAATCGGCTGCTGTGAAGCAAACGGCCCCAGCTCAGTTGCCCCCCGGGTTTGCTGAGGAAATTGTGCAATGGCAGGCTTCCCACGGGCGTAACAGCCTTCCGTGGCAAAACACACGCGATCCTTACCGCGTGTGGCTGTCTGAAATCATGTTGCAGCAAACCCAGGTCGCGACAGTCCTGGACTACTACGCGCGTTTTCTCTCGCGTTTTCCGACGGTGAAGGAGCTGGCTGCGGCAGGCGAAGATGAGGTGCTGGGCTTGTGGAGCGGGCTGGGTTACTACAGCCGCGCGCGGAATCTGCACCGCTGCGCCCGGGATGTCATGACACTGCATGCCGGGCGATTCCCGGAAACGGCAGAAGAGCTTCAGTCGCTGCCGGGCATAGGCCGTTCCACTGCTGCAGCCATCGCCTCGTTCTGTTTTGGCCAACGGGTGGCTATTCTGGATGGCAACGTCAAGCGGGTCCTTACGCGCGTTCTGGCTTTTTCTGCCGACCTGGCCCAAAGCGCCAACGAGCGGGTGCTTTGGGACATGGCGGCAGAGTTGCTGCCTGAGCAGAATCTGCCCGAAGCCATGCCGCGTTACACCCAGGGGTTGATGGATCTCGGCGCCACGATTTGTGTGGGCCGCCAGCCGCAATGCCTGCTATGCCCGGTACGACACCTGTGCCAGGGTTTTGCAGCCGGTGATCCGGGCAAGTATCCAGTCAAGACACGAAAACTCAAGCGCAGCGCGCAGGCACTCAGCTTGCTGTGGGCACGAAAGCCCGATGGTTCGGTTTGGCTTGAACGGCGTCCGGGCCGTGGAATATGGGGAGGGCTTTATTGCCTGCCGGTCTTTGAGAGCGATGAGGCATTGACGTCGGATTTGCCCGCATCGTTGCGGGAAGCGCTTGAACCCCTGCCGGGCTTTGTCCACGTGCTGACACACAAGGACTTGCACCTGTCGCCTTGGACCGCGGGCTTTCGCGCCGGGCAAGCCATGCCCAGCTCCCTGATTTCGGATGAGCGCCCCGGTTCGTGGTTCGGCCCTGCCGAATGGCCTGCATTGGGGTTGCCTGCTCCCATACGCAAATTATTGGAGCAGCACGCTCAAGCCTGACTGCCGTGCCGGGGTCAGCCCCACGCCTCGCTTTGTTGAGCTCAAACAGCGTCGAGTTCGCGATGCCGCTTCAGCGTTCGCCACTGCTGGCCGAAAGCCGCCGCCAGCTCCTCGACCAGGTAGACGGAACGGTGCTGGCCGCCGGTGCAACCAATGGCCACGGTCACATAACTCCGGTGATCGCGTACCAACGCCTGCAGCCAGTGACTCAGAAACTGCTCGATGTGGCGGAACATGTCGCCCACTTCCGTATGGGACTTCAGATAGCTTGCCACAGCCTCATCGCGCCCCGTCAGGTGGCGCAGGCCCGATTCATAGTGCGGGTTGGGCAACATGCGAACATCAAACACGTAATCCGCGTCGAGCGGCACGCCCCGCTTGAAGGCGAAGGACTGAAACACCAGCGTGAGCTGGGTGCTGGGAGCCGAGATCAACGATTTCACATAGCCCTGCAGCTGTGACGAGCGAATCATGCTGGTGTCGAGTACATGGGCCTGTTCGCGCATCTCACCCAGCAGCTCACGCTCCAGCTCGATCGCATCTACCAGCGCGCGGTGCTGATCGGAGGCATCAATGCGCGACAGGGGATGAAGCCTGCGCGTTTCGGAAAAACGGCGCACGAGGGTTTCCGTGTTGGCATCCAGGAAAAGAGACTGCACCGCCACGCCCGAAGTGCGCAGCTGACGCAGCTGCTGGGGCACCAGGGGAAGCGAGACAGCACTTCGCACATCCATGGCAATGGCAACCTTCTGGGCACCGTGCTGCTGCTCCAGCGCGACGAAAGGCGTCAGTAATTCGGGGGGGAGGTTATCCACGCAGTAATAACCCGCGTCTTCCAGGGCGTGAAGGGCAACCGACTTTCCGGAGCCCGACATGCCGGTGATGAGAACCATTTCCAGTGTTGCCATCACTGTCCCAGCATTTCCTTGGCATGGGCCAGTGTGGTGCCGGAGAGCCGCTCGCCGCCCAGCATGCGGGCAATTTCAGCCACGCGCTGTTCACCATTGACATGGTCCACGGTGCTGATGGTGGTTCCATTTTCGGCGCGCTTGGCGACAACAAGATGTTGGTCGGCACAGGCCGCTACCTGGGGCAGGTGTGTGACGGCCATGACCTGCYGGTCCTTGCCCAGTTGTTTCATCAGCCGCCCGACGGTTTCGGCCACGGCACCCCCCACGCCCGAATCAACCTCGTCAAATATGAGTGTTTGCGCCTGCCCCAGCTGGCTGGTGGTGACGGCGATGGCCAGCGCAATGCGCGACAACTCGCCGCCTGAGGCGACCTTGCCGACGGGGCGAGGTGTGCTGCCGCTGTGGCCCGCCACCAGAAATTCCGCTTGCTCCAGGCCGTGCTGCGCCGGTTGCTCCAGTTTGTTGAGCGCCACGTCGAACTTTCCGCCCTGCATGCCCAGGCCCTGCATGGCCYGGGTAATGGCCTTGGCGAGCTTGGGTGCCGCTTTGCTGCGCGCCTTCGACACCTGGCCGGCTTCGTCCAGGTAGGCTGACCTTGCCTGGCTCTCGTTTTTTTCAAGCTGAACCAGATCGGCGGCTTCGTCGAGTTTGTGCAGCTCAGCTCGCCAGGAGGCCAGCAATTCAGGCAGTTCAGCCGGGGTGCGTTTGTAGCGCCGCGCCAGACTCACCCATAGTGACAGGCGTTCGTCGAGTTCGGCCAACCGCTGGGGTTCCAGCTCGGCATGGCGTGCATAGCCGTTGAGTGAATGCACTGCGTCTTCCATCTGGGCCAGAGCGCCATTTAATACCTCAAGGATGCCCGTGAATTCAGGCTCGATGTGTTCCTGGCCTTGCAACGATGCAATGGCCCGCCCCAGCAGCGCGGTAGCGTTTTCATCGGATTCCTGCAAGGCGTCGACGGCCGACTGCACTGCGTCACGCAGGGCCTGCGCGTTCGACAACCGCCCGTGCTGCGAATTGAGCTCGTCCCACTCGGCGGCCCCGGGTGCCAGCTTGTCGAGCTCACCAATTTGCCATGCCAGCCGCTCGCGTTCGCGTTGCAGGCTGTCTTGTGCTTCGCGCGCGTCGTTCAGCGTTTTCTGGGCGAGCCGCCATTGTTGCCAGCGGCGCGACAACTCCCCGGTAGAAACTTCGGCGTAGGAGTCGAGCAAGCCGCGTACCGCGTCGGGACGGGTCAGGCTTTGCCACGCGTGCTGACCATGGATGTCCACCAACTGGTCAGCGATGTCCTTGAGCTGGGTGGCCGTTGCCGCGCTGCCATTGATCCAGGCCCGGCTTTTGCCCTGCGCGTCCACCGTGCGCCTGAGCAACAAGGTTTCGCTGCTGTCGAAACCTGCCTGCTCCAGCCAGGGGGCCAAGCCGGCGGGGCTGTCGAACTCTGCGCTGATCTCGCAGCGGGCGGCGCCTTCGCGAACCACCCCGGCGTCGGCCCGGGCACCCAGCGCCAGCTGCAGCGCGTCAATCAGGATGGATTTTCCCGCGCCGGTTTCACCGGTGAGCACCGAGAAACCGCTGGACAAATCCAGCTCAAGCTTGTGGACAATGACAAAGTCGCGAAGCGATATGGTTTTGAGACTCATGACTTGAATACTGGCCGCTCAGGCCACGCCTTCGTTCCAGTGCAATTTCTTGCGGAGCGTATCGAAATAGCTCCAGCCTTTGGGATGCAGGAAACGCATCTGGTGCTCGGAGCGTCTCACGGTAATGCGGTCACCGTGCAGCAGGCTGGCCAGCGACTGCATGTCAAAGTTGGCGCTGGCGTCGCGGCCCGAGACAATCTCGATGGTGATCTCACCGGAGTCCGACAGCACGATGGGCCGGTTGGACAAGGTGTGCGGTGCAATCGGCGCCAGGACCCAGCCGGCAATTGACGGGTGGAGCAGGGGGCCGCCTGCGGAAAGGGCATAGGCCGTAGACCCGGTCGGCGAAGCGATGATCAGGCCGTCTGCACGCTGGTTTGCCACAAAGCGGCCGTCCACCTCCACGCGGAGCTCGACCATGCCGGCAGTCGCTCCGCGGTTCACGACGACGTCGTTCATGGCGGTAGCGCTGAAGACGCAGCGCCCGTCACGCACGACTTTGGCCTGCATCATCCAGCGGCGATCTTCCTCATATTCGCCACGAAGCATGGGAATCAAGGTGTTCTGGTAGTCTTCGAAGGCAATGTCGGTGATGAACCCCAGCCTGCCCTGATTGATGCCCACCAGGGGAATGCCGAATTGGGCCAGCAACCTGCCTATGCCCAGCATGGTGCCGTCGCCGCCCACGACGAGGGCGAGGTCGCACTGGGCGCCAATCCCGGCTGCGTCAAGGGTCGGGAACTGGGTCAAGCCAGTGTTGCTGGCGGTGTCTTGCTCGATCGCCACGTCGCAACCCTGGGTGCCCAGGAAGTGTGCGATCTCCTCCAGTGCTGACCGGGAACCCTGTGCGTGGTACTTGCCGATCAATGCGACATGGCGAAATTGCGACTTCATCGGCAAATTACATCACAACATCGCAACCGAAGCTTCGTAGAATGGCACCATGCTTGATGATCGAGCCAGGTTGCTGCTGAAAGCACTCGTTGAACGCTACATTGCCGATGGACAGCCGGTAGGTTCGCGCACGCTTTCAAAAGCTTCCGGCCTTGAGTTGTCTCCAGCCACCATACGCAATGTGATGAGCGACCTGGAGGAACTCGGCCTGATTGTCAGCCCGCACACTTCGGCGGGGCGCATTCCAACGGCGCGGGGCTACCGGCTCTTTGTCGACACCATGTTGACCACGCAGCGCGATTCTTTGTCGTCGCCCGGCCATCTCGGAGCGCCGCGGCTGGCACCTGACCAACCTCAAAAAGTGCTCAGCAATGCGGCACACATGCTGTCGAGTCTCTCTCAGTTCGTGGGTGTCGTCATGGCGCCACGCCGGACCTCGGTATTTCGCCACATCGAGTTTCTTCGGCTATCTGAAAAACGCTTTTTGGTGATCATCGTGTCGCCCGACGGCGATGTGCAAAACCGGGTTATCTTCACCGAGGCTGACTACACACAGTCGCAGCTGGTAGAAGCCGCTAACTTCCTCAATTCACACTACGCCGGCATGGCGATCGAGGAAGTGCGGGAGCGGCTGAAAAATGAGGTGGAAGCCCTTCGAGGTGAAATTGCCACCTTGATGCAGGCTGCGGTCAAGGTCAGTTCCGAAGCCATCGAGTCGCGCGATGAGGTGGTTATTTCCGGCGAACGCAATCTGCTGGCAGTCAGTGACTTCTCCGGTGATATGGGTAACCTGCGCAAGCTTTTTGACCTGTTCGAGCAGAAGGCGCAGCTGATGCGGCTTCTTGATGTGTCGAGCCGCGCCGAGGGGGTCCGGATTTACATAGGCGGCGAAAGCCAGGTCATTCCCTACCAGGAGCTTTCCGTGGTGACCGCGCCCTACGAGGTCGACGGACAAGTGGTGGGAACCCTGGGCGTCATTGGGCCCATGCGGATGCCCTACGAAAAAATGATCCAGATTGTCGATATCACCTCCAAGCTGGTGAGCACGGCGCTGAGCCATAGCAAGTAGGCCCTTACAATCTGTACCTTGAGTGGGGCGTTAGCTCAGTTGGTTAGAGCAGAGGACTCATAATCCTTTGGTCGAGTGTTCAAGTCACTCACGCCCTACCATTATCTTCAGGTGCACTTGGCGTTCGCTTCGGGACTCTGGGACGTTTCCGCCTCTGGACCCTGAAGAACTGGAGTCCAAGAGGGCTGGGAGAGCATCACTCGCGGCCAAAGGCCGCCGCGTGGGTGCCTGTTCCTGAAGCGCCTGGCTTAAAAGCTCAGGTCTTTCTCGATGTCCTGCAT
>NZ_JBFUBD010000072.1:0-13531 GCF_056405935.1 Polaromonas sp. P1_E3 | reverse complement strand
CAGGTTGCCCGCAGCGAAGCGGAGGGACGCAGGAACCAGGGTCGCCTTTCTTTTGCTTACTTTTCTTTGGCGAAGCAAAGAAAAGTGAGTTGCATGCCGGGCAACCCCCGGCCAACAACCTCAGCAGAGGGCCCTTCCCCGCGCAACCCAAGCCTCAAGAGCGCAATCTCAAGACGGCACATTCACCACCCGCTCATCATCATCAGGAATCAGCGGCATCCCCTCGTCGGGCTCGACCGGCAGTTCCAGTGCGTCGTCCTCATCCAGTCCCTCCTCGGGTGGGCCGTTACGCGGCTGGCCGTTGTCTGCTGCGCCGGTTTTAAGGGCGGGTCGTCCAATCCTGGGCATTGTGCTTCTCCTTGGGTTTCAAAAGCGTAAAGGGCGTTCATCAATGGTGCCTGGCCTGGATGCCTTGGGCGTGTGATTYAGGACGATGATGCGGGCAACAGCACCAGGGAGCTGCCAAGCCAAGTGGCCTTTTTCCTGTCAGTGCGGGCCGACAAGCGCGCGGCGGGCACAACACTCTCTTGTCCTACATGCAGCGTATCCGGCTGCGCACAGTTCGCATGTCTGTCACCGCTTAATGTCAGCACACGCCTTCGGATACCACACACCGGTCATCGCCGGGATACAGAGGAATCGCAGAGGTATTTTGCGGAATTTTTTTGAAAGAAGCACCATGGACAAAACTACAGCCTCCCCTGATACGACTTCAGGTACCGACAACCCCCTGCAGCGCGGTGTCCAATCTGCAGGGGCTGCGCTTCATAGCGGCATTGACAAGGTGGCGGAGCCGGCCCGCAGTGCCGTAGACCGGGCTTCTTCCGCTGCGCACGAAAGCGTCGACAAGCTGGCCAGCGGTGCGGGCAATGTGGCGGACCGGTTTGCCGACCAGACGCGCAGGGTCACTGAAGCACCAGGGCGGGCCATTGATGCCTCGAAATCCTGGGTACAGGAAAGACCCCTTGAGGCTGTTGGGGCCGCGCTTGCCCTGGGCTTTATCCTGGGTCGGTTGACTGCCCGCTGAGCGTCTGCCTGTACAGGTATTTGGCCAAGGCCGCCGCAGGGCGGCTTTTTGTTGCGCCGAATTGGGTAAAGTAGGCCTTCCCTTTCGGCGCCATCACAAGGCTCAACTGCGGCGCCGGATCTTGCCGGCTCCGAATTGGCCGGGCCCGGCCTCTGCAACTTGCCTACTCTCTTTCGGCCGTGCGCCGACACACGGAACCCCTGTATGGCCAGCAGCCTTCTTGCACTGATCGACGACATCGCCACCATCCTTGACGATGTGGCACTGCTYTCCAAGGTAGCGGCAAAAAAAACGGCAGGCGTGCTGGGTGATGACCTGGCGCTCAACGCCCAGCAGGTCTCGGGTGTGAAGGCAGACCGGGAGTTGCCGGTGGTCTGGGCCGTGGCCAAAGGCTCCTTTGTCAACAAGGCCATCCTGGTGCCGGCTGCGCTGGCCATCAGCGCCTTCATCCCTTGGGCCGTCACGCCGCTGTTGATGGTGGGTGGCGCGTTCCTCTGCTATGAGGGTTTTGAAAAACTCGCACACAAATTCATGCACAACGCAGATGAGCAGGCGGCCGAACACGAAGCGCTGACCGCCGCACTGGCCAATCCCGAGGTGGATGTGCTGGCGCTTGAGAAAGACAAAATCAAGGGCGCGGTGCGCACCGACTTCATCCTGTCGGCCGAGATCATTGCGATCACGCTGGGCACGGTGCAGGCCAGCCCGTTCGTGACGCAGGTGGCTGTGCTGGGAGGCATCGCCATTCTGATGACGGCAGGCGTCTATGGCCTGGTGGCAGGCATCGTCAAGCTGGACGACGGCGGGCTCTACCTCAGTCAGCGCGATGGAGGCGGCACTTGGGGCAAGCTCCAGCGCGCTGCGGGCCGGGCTATCCTGCTGACGGCACCCTGGCTCATGAAAGCTCTCTCAGTAGCGGGCACCGTCGCGATGTTTCTGGTGGGCGGCGGCATCCTGACGCACGGTTTGGCCCCACTGCATCACGCGATTGAAACACTCGCGCAACAAGCGGCCGCAACCGGTGGAGCCGGGGCCTTGCTGGCAGCAGTCATCCCATTGCTGATGGACGCATTGACCGGGCTGGTCGCAGGCGCGGTGGTGCTGGCCTTTGTCATGCTGGCCAAGCGAATCCTGGCGAGCCGCTGATCAACCCTTGCCGAAGACTAGCCGGACTTCCCAGGCTTCGCGGGCTTGTCGGACTCTTCACGGCGGCCTTCGGTCTTGCCGGCGGGCTGGTCGTCTGATACGGGAAATGGCCAGCGGGCTTTTTCACGAGGCGGCGGGGGCATGGCCGCCTCCCGCGCGCGCCGCTCCAGTGCCTTTCGGTTTTCGGTATCAGGCGCAGCAACTTGAAGTCTTGGCATGGGTGTCCTTCGCGGAGGGGAAGAAAAAAGGGTTGATGTACTGAGGTGCACAGGAGATGCAAAGCACCAGACATCGTTGACCTTAAGCCCCTCGCGTGTCTTGCGGTGTAGTCTGCAAGGGACGGCGGGTGTAGGAAAGGCAGGAGGCACCCATGCTCCCCGCCACAAGGCAAAGCCGCGTTACGCGCCCACGTTTATCCCGGCAGGCTGCTCTTGCGCTGTATCAGGTCGTGTTTGGCAAACAGGTCGGCGATCCAGTCGACAAACACGCGCACCTTGTTGCTCAGGTGGCGGTTGGGTGGGTAAACGACGTGGATGGGCTTGGCCTCTGAGCACCAGCCGTTAAACAGCGGCTCCAGCGCACCGCTGCTGATGTGGTGCTGGACCAGGAAGGTGAGCGTCTGCAGGATGCCCAGGCCCGCCAGCGCTGCCGCCACACCCGCGTTCGAATCATTGACCGACAGCTGGTGGTGTCCGCCGATCTCCACGACTTCGCCGTCCTTTTGCAGGTTAACGGTGTAAAGCTTGCCGTCGCGCGGCGAAAAATAGCGGATCAGCTTGTGCGCCTGCAGCTCGCTTGGATGCTGTGGCACGCCATGGCGCTTGAGGTAGGCGGGTGAAGCGCAGGACATCAGGTAAAACTCGCCAATGCGGCGCGCCACCAGCGATTGGTCGGTGATCTGCCCGCCGCGGATCACGCAGTCGACATTTTCTGCAAGGATGTCGATGGGCCGGTCGCTCACGCCAAGCTCCAGCTGGATGTCCGGATAACGCGCATAAAAGTCCGGCAGGGCCGGTATCACCACCGCCAGGCCCAGTGAAGAGGGAATGTCCACCTTGAGCCGGCCGCGCGGACTGGCTTTGGCGCGCGACATGCTTGACTCGAGCTCTTCCATTTCGCCCAGGAGGCGGCCGGCGCGCTCGTAATAGGCGGCGCYGTCTGCCGTCACGGTGACCTTGCGTGTGGTGCGGTTGAGCAGCTTCGTGTCCAGCGACTGCTCCAGTGTCTGGATCAAACGCGTCACCGTGGGCTTGGGCATGCCCATGGAATCTGCCGCCTTGGTAAACGTGCCGGCCTCCACCACCCGTACAAAGGCCTGCATTGCGGAAAATTTATCCATAAAAGAGTCCTGTTGTGCTGAAGTACGCCGGCGGGTGCCTACCTGGTGGCCGATGCTGAAAGGAAGGCTGAGGAAATAAAGTGGTTGCCGAAGAGGCGCCCCTTGCCAAGGAAGGCCGGCAGAAAAAACAGCGAGGCGCGATTGTGACCATCCGGGCAAGTTCAGGTGCCGGATGCGAAATAGCCCTGAAAACCTTCCGGGATTGCCTGCCCGCGATTGACCTTGCCCCCAAGGGAAGCACGAAACTCCGCGCTCGTATGTTCAGGGGAGGCGCCATGGGGGAGGGTGATTTTCAGAGGAAAGGCCTGCTTGCTACCCCTCATTGTTGCACTGGTGAAATAAAGTATAAACAAAACGGCTATTTATTAAGCGACCCGCCGCGCGTATCTTCTGCTGCATTGCAACAAAGAGGAGCCGCGCGCGGCTCGCCATGATGAACAGCCCACAGCCCGTCCCCGCAGGCGCAGACAAAACCCCCCCTCCCTGGGTGGAAAAGCAGATCCAGCTGGCGCTGAAAAAGCCGCTGGACGTGCGCTTTTACGGCCGCCGCAGCACCACCGGGGTTTCTCCACTGGTAGTGCATTTCCACGCCGGCGCGTTTGTGGGCGGCTCCCTGGAGGGCGGTTCCTGCGTAGCAGGGCYGCTGGCGCAGGCCGGCGCGGTGGTGATGTCCCTGGACTACCCGCTGGCGCCCGAGCACCCCTTTCCCAACGCTGTCGAAATAGGCTACGCCGCGCTGGTCTGGGCCGCCAAGGCCCGCCACAAGCTGGTAGGCGCCGGTGCACCGATTTTTGTGGCCGGTGAAGAGGCCGGCGGCAATATTGCCGCCGCGGTGGCGCTGATGGCGCGTGACCAGCACGAGCCGGCGCTGGCGGGCCAGATTTTRATGTCGCCCATGCTGGACCCTTGCCTTGCCACCGCTTCATTGCGCGATGCCGAAGCCGGACCGGTCGGCTGCACCTGGGCTGACGGCTGGCACAAATACCTGCCGCGGGCCGAAGACGCGAGCCATCCCTATGCGGCACCCGGCGCGGCATTCCGCCTGGCAGGCCTGGCGCCAACGCTGCTTGTCACTGCGCAGGACGATCCGCTGCGCGACGAAACGCTGGCCTATGCCGCACGGTTGCGCGCTGCGGGCCTGGTGGCACATGACACCGTATTGCCGGTTCCCACCGGCTGGCCCTGCAGCTACCTGGAGCCTTGCGACTACAAGACCGCCTGGGCGCCCATCCTGCACGAACAGTACACCCGCTTTTTCGCCGATGCGCTGGCTGCGCACGCCACCCATTCCTGAATTTCACAGTTCTTTTTCTTCATTTTTCTTTTGAGGGGTTTCACCATGGCATCGATCCATTTGCAAAACAACAAGCGCCGTTTACTGGCAACCGTCGTAGCCGTATTGGCACTGACGGGCGTGGCAGCCGCCATCTTTGGCGTTTCGGGCACGCGTGCCCAGTCCGGCGCACCCGGCGAGCCGCAGGCCACACCCGTGTCAGTGGCCACTGTCGTGCAAAGCGACGTGTCCGCCTGGGACGAGTTTTCAGGCCGGCTGGAAGCGGTCGAGCGCGTGGACATCCGCTCGCGCGTGGCGGGCACCATCCAGGCCGTGCACTTCCGTGAAGGCGCGCTGGTCAAAAAAGGCGACCTGCTGCTGACGATTGACCCGGCGCCGTATGCCGCAGAGGTGGCGCGCGCTGAAGCCCAGGTAGCCGCAGCGCAGGCCCGCGTGGCCCAGGCCAAGGGTGAACACGAGCGCTCGCAGCGCCTGTGGGGCGAGCAGGCCATTTCCAAACGCGAATTTGACGAGCGCACCAACGGCAAGGGTGAGGCCGAGGCCAACCTGCGTGCTGCGCAGGCCGCCCTTCAAACGGCGCAGCTGAGCCTGGGCTATTCGCAGGTTCGCGCGCCGGTGGCCGGGCGCGTTGGCAAGCTGGAGGTGACGGTGGGCAACCTGGTGGCCGCAGGCCCGGGCGCACCCGTGCTGACCACGCTGGTGTCCGTGAGCCCGATTTATGCAAGCTTTGACGCCGACGAGCAGGTCGTGGTCAAGGCGCTCAAGGACGTGCAGGGCACCAACGCCGGTATCGCAGGCGGCCGCAACCTGGACCGCATCCCGGTGCAGATGGGTACCGCCGCCAGCGCCGACACGCCGTTTGAAGGCAAGCTGCAGCTGGTCGACAACCAGGTGGATGCGCGAAGCGGCACCGTGCGCGCACGCGCCGTCTTTGACAACAAGGACGGCCAGCTGATTCCCGGCCAGTTCGCACGCATCCGCATGGGCCAGGCCACGAAAGGCCAGGCACTGTTGATCAACGAACGCGCCGTCGGCACTGACCAGAACAAGAAGTTTGTACTCGTGGTGGGCGCGGACAACAAGGCGATGTATCGCGAGGTCACGCTGGGCGCTTCCGTTAATGGCCTGCGTGTCGTGAAGAGCGGCCTGGCCGCCAACGAACGCATTGTGGTCAACGGCCTGCAGCGCATCCGCCCCGGTGCGCTGATCACACCGCAGCCGGTCGAGATGACCGCCAAGTCGGAACTCACCGAAAAAGCCGTGAAGGTCGCGGCCAAGTCCTGAGCCCGCCTTGACACCTGAACAAGAAGAATCGCCATGAATCTATCCAAGTTTTTTATTGACCGGCCCATCTTTGCCGGCGTGCTGTCGCTGCTGATGTTCATTGCCGGACTGATCGCGCTGCGCTCGCTGCCGATTGCCGAATACCCCGATGTGGTGCCGCCCACGGTGGTGGTGCGCGCCAACTACCCCGGCGCCAACCCCAAGGTGATCGCCGAAACTGTGGCCACGCCGCTGGAAGAATCCATCAACGGCGTGGACGGCATGCTCTACATGAGCAGCCAGGCCACGACCGACGGCATCATGACGCTCAACGTCACCTTCAAGCTGGGCACCGACCCCGACAAGGCGCAGCAACTCGTGCAAAACCGCGTCTCGCAAGCCGAGCCGCGCCTGCCCGAAGAAGTGCGCCGCCTCGGCATCACCACCATCAAGAGTTCACCCGACCTCACGATGGTGGTGCATTTGCTCTCGCCCAATGACCGCTACGACATGACCTACCTGCGCAATTACGCGGTGCTCAATGTCAAGGACCGCCTGGCGCGCATCAACGGCGTGGGCCAGGTGCAGCTGTTCGGTTCGGGTGACTATTCGATGCGCGTCTGGCTTGACCCGCAAAAAGTGGCCGAGCGCGGTTTGTCCGCCGGCGACGTGGTGCGCGCCATCCGCGAGCAGAACATCCAGGCTGCCGCCGGTGTGGTGGGCGCATCCCCCGGCCTGCCCGGCGTGGACATGCAGTTGTCCATCAATGCGCAAGGCCGTCTGCAAAGCGAAGAAGAGTTCGGCGACATCATCGTCAAGACCGACAAGGGCGGCGCCGTGACGCGCCTGCGCGACATCTCGCGCCTGGAGCTCGGTGCTTCTGACTACGCCCTGCGCTCGCTGCTGGACAACAAGCAGGCTGTGGCCGTGCCGGTGTTTGCCGCGCCAGGCTCCAACGCCATCCAGATCTCCGACGATGTGCAGGCCGTGATGAAGGACCTGAAAAAGAGCATGCCTGAAGGCGTGGACTACGAAATCGTCTACGACACCACGCAGTTTGTTCGCTCGTCGATCGAGGCCGTGGTGCATACGCTGCTCGAAGCCGTGGCCCTGGTGGTGCTGGTCGTGATCATCTTCCTGCAGACATGGCGCGCTTCCATCATCCCGTTGCTGGCTGTGCCTATTTCCGTCATCGGCACGTTTGCGGTGATGCACCTGTTCGGCTTTTCGATCAACGCGCTGAGCCTCTTCGGGCTGGTGCTGGCCATCGGCATTGTGGTGGACGACGCCATCGTGGTGGTGGAGAACGTCGAACGCAACATCGAGGCGGGACTGAGTCCGCGCGACGCCACTTACCGCGCCATGCGAGAGGTGTCGGGGCCCATCATCGCCATTGCCCTGGTGCTGATTGCCGTGTTTGTGCCGCTGGCTTTCATCACGGGCCTCTCGGGACAGTTCTACAAGCAGTTCGCGCTGACTATCGCGATCTCCACGGTGATCTCGGCCGTCAACTCGCTGACCCTGTCGCCGGCGCTCGCCGCCTTGCTGCTCAAGAGCCATGACGCACCGAAAGACGCGCTGACCCGCGGCATGGACAAGGTGTTCGGCCGCTTCTTCGCGGGCTTTAACCGCCTGTTCAGCCGCGGTTCTGAGAACTACAGCCGCGGTGTCAAAGGTGCGATCTCGCGCAAGGCCATCATGCTGGGTGTGTACCTGGTGCTGGTGCTGGCCACGGCAGGTCTCTTCAAGGCAGTGCCCAGCGGATTTGTGCCCGGGCAGGACAAGCAATACCTGATCGGTTTTGCCCAGTTGCCGGATGGCGCCACGCTGGACCGCACCGAAGACGTGATCCGCAAGATCAGCGACATCGCCATGAAACAACCCGGCGTGGAACACGCGATTGCTTTCCCCGGCCTGTCGATCAACGGCTTTACCAACAGCTCCAACTCGGGCATCGTGTTTCTCTCGCTCAAGCCGTTTGACCAGCGCACCACCGCCGACCTGAGTGCAGGTGCCATCGCCGGCCAGCTCAACGGCAAGTTCGGCGGCATTCAGGAAGCGTTTATCGCCATGTTCCCGCCGCCGCCCGTGCAGGGCCTGGGCACCACCGGCGGCTTCAAGCTGCAGCTGGAAGACCGCGGCTCGCTCGGCTATGCCGCGCTGGACGCCGCCACCAAGGCCTTCATGGCCAAGGCGTACCAGACGCCTGAACTGGCCGGCATGTTCTCGAGCTTCCAGGTCAACGTGCCGCAGCTGTATGCCGACATCGACCGTACCAAGGCGCGCCAGCTCGGCGTGCCGGTGACCGACGTATTCGACACCATGCAGATTTACCTGGGCAGCCTGTACGCCAACGACTTCAACAAGTTCGGCCGTACGTATTCCGTGCGGGTGCAGGCTGATGCACCTTACCGCGCCCGCGCTGAGGACATCGGCCTCTTGAAGGTACGCTCGGCCACAGGTGAAATGGTGCCGCTGTCGGCGCTGATGAAGGTCACCCCCAGCTTTGGCCCCGAACGTGCCATGCGCTACAACGGCTTCCTGTCGGCCGACATCAACGGCGGCGCCGCGCCCGGCTATTCGTCAGGCCAGGCGCAGGATGCGGTCGCCCGCATTGCAGCCGAGACGCTGCCACCCGGCATCAGCTACGAGTGGACGGACCTCACGTACCAGGAAATCATCGCCGGCAACTCGGCCATGTGGGTGTTTCCGCTGGCGCTGCTGCTGGTGTTCCTGGTGCTGGCCGCGCAGTATGAAAGCCTGACCCTGCCGATCGCCATCGTGCTGATCGTGCCCATGGGCCTGCTGGCTGCCATGCTGGGCGTGAAGCTCACGGGCGGTGACAACAACATCTTCACGCAGATCGGCTTGATCGTGCTGGTGGGCTTGTCGGCGAAGAACGCGATTTTGATCGTGGAGTTTGCACGCGAGCTGGAGTTTGCCGGGCGCACGCCGCTGCAGGCCGCCATCGAAGCCAGCCGCCTGCGTCTGCGCCCCATCCTGATGACATCGCTGGCTTTCATCATGGGCGTGTTGCCCCTGGTGCTGTCCTCCGGCGCTGGCGCCGAAATGCGCCATGCCATGGGTGTGGCCGTGTTCTCGGGAATGATTGGTGTGACGGCTTTTGGCCTCTTCCTCACGCCGGTGTTCTACGTCACGCTGCGCCGCCTCACGGGCAACCGTCCGCTCAAGCTGCATGGCGAAGTACCGCACGTCGAAGCCTTCGCGGGCAGTGGCGGTGCAGGCGCGCACGCGCAGCCGGCAGCGCCCCTCAAGCTTCACGAATAACAACAAGCATCAAAGGTACAGGAGTTCATCATGAACCATACAACGTCCAAACTGCGCACCGCGCTGCTGCCTTTGCTGGCCGCCCTGGTGCTGGCCGGCTGCGCCACCAGCGCGTCGGTTGACCCGGCGAGCATTCCCGCTGCGCCAGCGGCTTACAAGGAAAACGCTGCCGCCGTCGCGACGGCGCCTGCACCCACGGCTGCGCAATCACAAGGCACCTGGTGGAAGGCGTTCGCCGACCCGGTGCTCGACCAGCTGGTTGAGCAGGCCGGCGCCAACAACAACAGTGTCAAGGTGGCCGCGGGGCGGCTGGCCCAGGCGCGCGCCATCCTGCGCAATACCGATGCCGACCATCTGCCGCAAGTGGGCTTGAGCGGGGGCGCCGTGCGCCAGAGCAACATCACGACCAATCGCGTCGCGCAGACCACAGTGACGGCCGCCGCCAATTTTTCGTATGAAGTTGATTTGATCGGCAAGCTGTCGCTCAACTCGGACGCGGCATCGCTGGACGCGAAATCGCGCGAAGCGTTGCTGCGCAGCACCCAGCTGCTGGTGCAGGCCGATGTGGCGCAGACCTACCTCAACCTGCGCGCGCTCGACACCGAACGCACGCTGGTGCGCGACACGCTGCAGGCCTACCGCAACACGCTGCGCCTGACGGAAGTGCGCTTCAAGGAGGGCGATGTGGCCGAGCTGGACGTGGCCCGTGTGCGCACCGAGGTCGCCTCAACCGAGTCCGATGCACTGGCACTCGACCAGCGCCGCGCCGTGCTGGAACATGCCCTGGCTGTGCTGGTAGGCGAGGTGGCGTCGAACTTTGCCGTCGCGCCTGCTGAATGGTCGACTGCCTTGCCGGTGATCCCGGCCGGCGTGCCCAGCACCGTGCTGGAGCGCCGCCCCGACGTGTCGGCTGCGCAAAGCACCATGCAGGCCGCGCAGGCCCGCGTAGGCGTGGCTGAGGCCGCCTGGTTCCCGACCTTTTCGTTGACGGGCAATGCCGGTTACGCCGCACCCGAGATCAAGGACCTGTTCAAGGTCTCGACCCAGGCATGGGGTGTGGGCGCCTTGCTTTCGCTGCCGATCTTTGACGGCGGACGCCGCCGCGCCGGTGTGCAGAACGCGAATGCCGAACTCGACATCGCCCTGGCCAACTACCGCGAGCAGATCCTCGTCGCCTTCAAGGACGTGGAAGACCAGCTCTCGGCCCTGCGCCTGCTGGCCGAGCAATCCGAGGCGCAGTCGCGCTCGGTCGCCTCGGCCACGCGCGCCACCGTGCTGTCGGATTCACGCTACCGCAACGGTTTTGTCAGCCAGCTCGAGTTGCTGGACGCCCAGCGCAGTGAACTGCGCAACCGCCGTCAGGCGCTGCAGGTCAAGACCGCGCAGTACCTGGCAACGGTGGGGCTGATCCGGGCGTTGGGTGGCGGCTGGGTCTGATCGTCGACCGGGATCGGCGTCCCGTTGAAGCGACTTCCTGGCTGTGATGGCCGGGGAGTCGCTTTTTTCATGGTGCTTCCCAGCGCATCAATGGGCCAGTCAGTCGGCTGGTGGAAAGAATGTCTCAAGGATTGCCTTGAACTGTGAGTACCATAGTGCGACCCCGGCAAGGGGCTAACACGGGAGGAAATCACATGAAGAGAGTTTTGGGTTGGAGCACATTTTGTGCATTTTTGTTGATGGGGTGCGCTACAAATCCGCTGCCGAAAGACTACAGCGGCCCGATCGCCACGATTCAGGACAGTGCCATGTCTGAATCAGGAAGCCGCGCACAGTTTTTTTATTTGAGCGAAGTTAACGGCAAGAGTGTCACGACGGTATTGATGGAAACACGGGCGGCCAACAACGGGCGTGGTTTTTCGTTGACGCCATCGGCGTTTAGCCGCGATCTTCCTGCACAGATTTCGACGCTGAAACTGGAAGCCCGAGTCGACTACGGGGCACCCATACAAGCCATGATGAATGCTTCCACGCTGTATTCCGCGGAGCGGACCCTATTGAACGTCAATCTGGAAAGCAACAAGACTTATGTTGTCAAAGGCATTCTTTCGGCGGACAGGAAAGAGGTCTGGATGGAAGAACTGGGAACGGGGAAACGTGTTGACTAGCCCGCCCGCTCTTTTCAGCCGGTTTTCCTTGAGTGCAGCGCGCTTTGTCTTGCCCGCGCTACTCGGCCTGAGTGGGCTTTTATCGGCATGCACCAGCCAGCCGCTGGTKGGTCAGTATTCGCCTGGTAAAACGGCTTGCTGCGTCACCGTGGCCGACTACACATTCCAGCCTGCAGCACTCGGAAAGGATGTCGAATTCGCTTTTGCCGAAACCACGCCTGTTCTAACTCTGGACGGCCGCGCGGGCCATGTGTTCGGGATCAGCGTGCCTGACGGCTTCGTCGTCACGGCGGCGGTTGTGCAGAGCTTTTTATCGACGGACTACTTGCCAAAAGCCACCGCGGTGGCCCCACGGCTTTATCTTTACGATGCCGGTTTGCGGCTGATCGGCGCTGTTTCGGTGACCGGCAGGCAAAGCGCAGGCGGCTTCTGGCGTTCGTCGCTGTATGGGCGCGTAACCTTGCCCGAAGCTGCTCGCTACATTGTTGTTGCGGCCGGTACGGAGGCTGATGGTGTGGTCCGCTCGGAAAACGGGACACAGTACAGGCCTGCGCCTGCCGCCATCGGTGACATGAGCATTCGATTGTTTGGAAAGGCGGTTAATTGAACCTTGACAGGGTGCCTATGCGGCTCCGCAAGTGCCTGCCGGCGGATCGTTACATGCTATATAATTGATAGCTGGTAGCGCCCGTCCTTATTGGGTTGCAGCCACTTTTCATGGGTAAAAGCGGCCTTTCGGGGCCGTTTTTGCGTTTCTGGAGCCCTGCGGCGGCCCTAAAAGGGCTTTGGCAGTGCTTTCAGCGGGTGCATCTGTTAAAACACCCGGTTCTCCTCCGCTTTTCACCGTCTACCTTTGTCTGCCACTGATGTCTTCTACCGTTACCCCTTCCACCGCCGTCGCCCATCCCCTTATCCACTGGACCGAGGGCAAGGGCAACGTTGCCTACTCGGCGCGCTGGCGGTCTGAGCGCGGTGCGAATCCACCGAAGAAGGTGGTGGTTGCCGACGACAGCATGGCGGCCGACACGGCTTACCGGCTGGCGTGTGAAGGCACGGGCCTGCTCTGGCGCGGTGACTTCCAGAATGCGCGCCTGTTGCTGCAGGCCCTGGCGCGCCGCGTTGACAAGCCCGCCAAGCCCAAACGCACCAAGCGTGTGAAAGACACCCCGGCTGGCGAAACCGCCGTGGCGCAAGCCGCAGCCGYGCCCGTCTTTCCCGAAGCCTTTCACCTGCACCGCCAGGCCCAGGCGCAGCGTGCGCGCGTGCTGGGCATGGTGCTGATCCCGTTCGATGGCGATTATTCGATTCCGCTGCGCCGCGCGCCTGATGCCAAAAAGGCCTGCGCCGAAGCCTGGGGACCGGCCCGGGATGGAACGGTTCCCTCGGTCGCATCGCTGCGCGAACTGATGGGTTTCATCAGCTCCCATGAATGGCGCCGCAAGGGCGTGCCGATTCCCGCGCTCGGTGAAGACGGGCCGCATAACCGCATCCATCCGCACTACGGCGTTTTCTCGCCGGTGCGCGGCGAATACATCGACCTGGTGGCGCAGGCGCCCGTGCCTGAAGGCACCGAGGACCTGACGGGGTTTGACATCGGCACCGGCACCGGTGTGCTGGCGGCTGTGCTGGCGCTGCGCAGCGGCATCCAGCGCGTGGTGGCCACTGACCAGGACCCGCGCGCGCTGGCTTGCGCGCGCGACAACCTCAAGCGGCTGGGTTTTCCCCAGATTGAAGTGCGCGAGGCCAACCTGTTCCCCGAAGGCAAGGCGCACATCATCGTCTGCAACCCGCCGTGGTTGCCGGCGCGGCCCGGCTCGCCTGTCGAGCATGCGGTGTACGACGAAGACAGCCGCATGTTGCTGGGTTTCCTTAATGGGCTGGCTGCGCACCTGGAGCCGAAGGGCGAGGGCTGGCTGATCCTGTCGGATATTGCCGAGCACCTGGGCCTGCGCACGCGCGCCTGGCTGCTGGCGGCGATTGATGCGGCGGGCCTCAAGGTCGTGGACCGGCTGGATGCGCAGCCGCATCACCCCAAAGCCTCGGACGCCGGCGATGCGCTGCATGCGGCG
>NZ_JBFUBD010000071.1:0-13593 GCF_056405935.1 Polaromonas sp. P1_E3 | reverse complement strand
GTGCCAGACTGTGCCAGGCTGTGCGGGGCACGCCGGTGACCATCGCCGCCTGTGCGTCCGGCCGTTGCTGGACCTGGCGCAACGAAGCGATCAAGCTGCTTTTACCGGCGCCGGCCTGTCCAACCACGATGACCCATGTTTGCCGGTAGCGCTCCCGTGCGGTTTTGGATAGCACGGTACGCAGCCCGCGCAACCAGGCCAGGAACGACAGCCAGCGTGCTCGCCAGAAACCCGCAGCCAAAACCGGCTTGATGGCGCCGGCGGCCACGATCAATTTCGCCTGGCGCGAGCGCACGATCAGCCACAGCACCAGCACGCCGAATATTGCCGCGATGACAGCAAGCACGCCAAACCAGGTACTGCTGATGCTGTTCATCTCAAACACCCGCAACCTTGACCAGCGGCTGGATCAGCCATAGCCAGAGCGCCGAAGACACCAGCCCAAAGCCCATTGCATAACCCATCGCCAGGCGCAACCATGGGCGCAGGGGCGCGACCCGGGCATCGGCAGTCGACTTGACCGTGTGTTCATAGGCTTGCACAAACAGCCTGCCGTCAGGCTCTGCCTGTCGGCCGTTGACGAATCGGTGAAGGCGCTGGCGCAGTGTGTCCAGGAACAGCTGGCCCTGCGCACCCCGGTGCATTCCCTTGAAACCGAGCTGCAGCGCGAGCAGAAAGCAGGCAGCGAGGTCGCGATGCAGATTGGATCGCGACGCTACAGCCAGCACCTGCTCTGCCATGTCGAAGAAGCGACGCCCAGCCTGGCGCGAACCGAAGTGCCGGTGCTCAAGCAGAACCTCGAGCCAGGCATCCTGCGCTGGCCACAAGAGTTCAAGAATGAAAATCTCGTCAGCGAGCACCACCATCACATAGCTGGCTGCCGTATAGGCGCGCTGCTGCGCCTCGCTCGCGGTAGCACGCATATCGCGTGCCTGGCCGGCCAGCAGGTCAGCAAGGCGCAGGCTCACACAGCCCGCGAGTTCAGCCGGCTCGGCCGGTGCCGCAGCGGAGACGCCCAAGTAGGCCTGCAGCGACCCTCGCTCGCTCTCGTGGCGCACGCGCGCGACCTCCTCATAGAACTGCGCAAAGCAGCTCAGGAGGGGCATTTCGGGCAAGGCGGCAGGCTGCATGGCAGCGTCTTTCAGGTCCGTGTACCTGCGGCGCGCGCACGATAAAGCAGAATCATCGCGGGCGCGGTTCCAGGCGATTTCCTGTCACCGCTGATAACAAGATTTTGCCCCGGACCGAACAGCCTGGTTTCGCCCTCCTTGAGCTGCAGCACCTGGTTGTCGATCGCAAACAAGGCCGCCCCCGAGCGAAGGTTGCGCTTCGCCAGTTCCTCGGCGGTCAGAAGGTGTGGCCTTGCGGTCACGCGCAGCCGGGTTGCAGCGGGCAGCAGCGCCTCGCTCGCGATGCAAGCGTCAAGCAGCCAGCGTTCCATTGACGCGCGTCCATCGGCCCCCAGGCCCTGGCCCCCCTGCGGCCTGAGTTCTACAAGCACTTGTTCACCCACGTCTGGAGGCAACACATGTGTAAAAGTACCGTCGGCATGGCGTTCAAACGGCTGCAGCTCAAAACTGGTGTTGATATAGCTGAGCTTGCGCACCACGTAATCCATCGCGCGCCGGAACTGTGGTGAGCAGTCATCGTGCCGATAAGCGTCCAGCACCGGCGGGATGGGATTGGCGCCGAACGATGCCATCGTGCCAAGCAGCAGCGCCAAGCTATCGTAGACCGCGCGCGGGCTCGACTCGGGACGCTGCACGATGAGGCTGAACTGCGGCAGCACGGCGGCCAGCCTCCGGGCCATTTCCAGGTGTCTGCGGAAATGGGCGCCCTGCAATTCGTCGTCCTCGGGACCGTCGCCTTCCCGGTTGGCGCCCAGTTCGCGCAGTTTGAGCCACAGCGCTTCATTGAGTAGCTGGAGCCGGTGCCGCAAGCCGGTTGCCTTGAGAAAATCGCCGGCCTGCCAGCACAGCATGGGCGGGTGGTAGGGCTTGAATTCGACGTGCCTGTTTTCTTCGCGCCGGAACAACTCGAACAGCGGGCAAACCTCATAACCGGCCGGCGTAGCAACTTCAGCCGACAGCGAAATGGCCGGCCGCAGGCGATCGACCGGCACCGATCCGGTCAGGGTATTCTCGTCAAGTGATACCAGGCCGTGCACAACCTCATTGCGTGCGGGGGTTGTATTCCAGTGATTGGAGGCGTTACCCCGCACAGGCATGACCAGCGACAATCGCACCCCGTCCGGCGTGCGTTGCAACTGCGCGGTGACATCAAGTTCGAGCGCTTTTCCGGTATACGAACCGGGGAAAACAACTGGCGTCCCGTCGGGCATGATGCATTCAAGCCGTTTGATTGCGACGATACCGGCCTTGAGCTTCACCATATCCAGCTGCAGCAGACTTAACCCCCAAAAGTCCGGCGCGACACACGACAGCCGGTACCTCAACTGCTCCTGCCAGTAGACATCGCTCTGCTGGAAATGCTGGGGTGACAGCAACATCCCTTCTATCCACTGGACACTGTCGGGCAAGGCGGGACCGGCCACAGCGGAGAACATCTTCGCTGCAGGCTGCGCGGTTTTGGACGCTGAAATTGTTTCAGGCATGGGTTCTCCAATCATGAAAGACAGCTCGTGTAGCTGATCTGCGTGCTACGAAGGGTGATCAATGCGCATTTGTAGGCAGTGATGTTGGCGACAGCCTGACCGCCGGCGCTCACGTACCTTGCGTAGCTGTAGATATAGACGGCCTTGCCGTAACCGCTGGGCAGGGGCAGGTTGGTGACCGTGCTGCCAGGCACAACCTGCACGCCAAGCACTGCGATACCGCTGGCCAGACCGGCTTGCAGCGCGTCGCGGTTGGCAAACCAGTCGGGTGAGGTCTTCGGCAAGACGGCCGCGGCGTTCTTGTCAAAGACAAACACCAGGTCGACCTCGGTTCCCATATTCTGATTGGCATCGAGTTCGGCGACGATGTTCAGCGTCTTTAGCGGTGTGGTGGGGCTGTAGTCCAGCGCATAGCTGATAAAGCCGCAACCCGAAACCAACAGCAACGCTGCCATGCCGGAAAGCAACTTGGTGGCGCGCATGATCATCCCAGCACCATCACACATACCTGCGAGGGCGTGATCGACATGCCGATCGCGTTGCCTATCATGCCGTTCTGCCCGACCACACTGGTCAGCCGTGTCGCAAACACGCCGCCCATTGCGACCTTGAAGCTACCCATGAGGTATCGGTCCGGTCCAATTTCCATGCCTGAAACCACACCCAGGTTGACGCCAGGCTCGTCGCCGTTGCTCAACGTGCCCTGTGTCACCAGGTTCTCGGCGAGTCCGCCGCCGATGATCACGCAGGCCTGCGAAGGAATGTGCGAGATCGTGATGACGATATTGGGAAACGGTATAGGCACCGGCCCTACCGGCGTAGGCACCAGGCAGACGTCGGGAAACGCGAAATTGATGACGCAGAGGTTCGTGTTAGCGAACATGGTTCATCCCAGGCTGATGCGCTCGGCATCGAGTTTGATGTCTTCCTCGGCCGTGACCAACGCCTGCCGGCCATGGAGCCTCAGCAGCGCCGAGGCCTGCATGATTCCGTGCTCGACTCGCGTCACGAGATGGCGCGCCGATTGCACCATGGTCTCGCTGACGGACGCCAGGAAATCCCTTGCGTTGACACTCACAGAGCCGCTGGCCGACATCAGCTCGACGTCACCAAGACAACGCAGTGCAATTTGGCGGGTGCAAGCCAGCTCAAAAGCCGGCTGGGTGATCGCCATAAGCTCCGCACCCGGCACGGAAAGCTCGGCACGGCCTGCGCCCGGCGTGTCCGCGGCCGGCTGCGGGCGCAGCAAAATATGCGTCACGAACAAGCCCGAAGCACTTTGCAGCACGGCCACCGTGTCACCGGGCAGCGGCGTGAGCAGGCAGGAAACTGCTTGCAATGCAAGCCGGCCGTCTGTGAGCCGCCATTGCGCCTGTCCGAGCGACCGGCCTATGCTCGCCTCTCCCCAACCCTGCATGGTTTCGGGGTATACGGGAAGGTCAAGCCGTTGTGTCGCCTGTTTCATGCTGCTTCCATTTCAAGTGAACGTTTTTCGGCGGCGGCGCGCGCCTCCTGGGTCCCTAGGGCGGCGGCTACATTGGCACCCGTGAAATCGGCACCGGTCCAGACTGCACAATGAAAACTCGTACGGTCGAGCCTGCAATACCGGAAATCCATTGCCCGGCCGCTTGCATGCGCGAACTGGGCAAGCTGCAAGTCCGACCCCGCGAAAACGACGCTGTCATGCCTGCTGTGATCCCAGATCGTTTTCACCAATCCGGCTCCGCGCAGCGAAACTTCCTTGAGCTGGGCTTTTTGCAATACCGCACCCTCGAGTTGGGCGCCGTCAAGGTTGACCCGGTCAAATTTCGCCCTTAGAAACTGGCAGCGTGTCGCGTCGATACCGCTCATCAAAGTTGCGCTGAAGCAGGCTTCGGCACAGTTCGATTCACGGATGCTGGCGCGGCTCAGATCAGCACCTGAAAAATCGGCACCCTGCAAAGTGCAGCGCAACAAACTGGCGCCGGCCAGCTTCTGCCCGGCGAAGCTGGCTTTAATAAACAGGCTGGTGCTGGCACGCATGCCAACGAGCCTGGCTTCCTGCAGTTGTGCCTCGTTCAGGCTTACCTGCTGCAATTCGGCATCCTGCCAGTCACTGCCGCTCCACTGGCAATCTGCAAAGGCGCTGCGAAGCAAGCGCGCCCCAATCCAGAAAGAGCTACCGATATCGCACTTCGTCAACATGGATTTCTCCAGGCTGGCACCGTCCCAACGGCTTTGGCGGAGGTCACACTGACTGAAGGCAAGCATTGTGCCGGCCGTATCGCGCCAATCGCTGCCAGCTAGGCGGCTCTGGCAAAAAGCGGTGCGGCGCAACCTCGCATCGCAAAAAACGGCCGCGTCCAGTTCGCAGTCAATAAAGGACGCGCCCTCCAGCTGGGCACCGGCCCAATACGAACCGGCCAGCTGGCAACCGCTGAAAACCGCACCGGTGAAGTCGTGGCCACTTGCATCAAGCCCGGCCAGCATCTGACCGCGCACCGGACGGCCAAGCCGGACCAGGCGCTGAATCTCGGCCCAATCCTGGGCGGAGGCCTGGCTGTAAGTTCTGCTCATGCGAGCCTCCTGCGTGCATCCAGGCGTACACCGCGTGTGTCCGCATCAACCAGGCACACCTCGGTGAGTTCGGCTTCATAGAAGCTGGCGTCGCGGAGATCGGCCTTTCCGAAGTCAGCCTTTCGCAACAACGCCTGGTAGAAGTCGGCGCCCACCGCACTCACACCAGACAGTTGAGTCTTCATCATGAGCGTACGCGGCAGGCAGGCACCGTCAAGGCTGGCGGCGCTGAGGTCAGCCCGACTCATGTCGCACGCCATGATGAAAGCGCCGTCGAGCCGTGCACCCTGCAACTGGCTTTGCGTCCAGCTTCCGCGTTCAGCGCGCAATCCGGACAGGTCGGCGCCACGCCAGTCGCTGTCATTCCCCTGGACTTGCACCAGCCGGGCCTCTCTCCATCTACTCGCCGACAGGTCGGAACCGATCAATGCGCTTCTCTGCCATCGCGAACCCGAAAAATCGGCTCCCTGGGCCTGCAGCTTCCAGGCTACGCATTTGTTGAACGAGGCACCGCACCAGCTGCTTCCAGCCAGTTTGGCCTGGTTCAAAATTGTTGTATCCAGCGTCGCGCCATCAAAGTTCGCACCGCAAAGATCGGTATCGTCGAGTTGAGCGGCTGACAAGTCGCAATCGGAGCCGCAAGCTTGCGTCCAGGTCGCCCTGGAAGCACGAGCCGAACGAAGACTGGCCCCGCGAAAACTCGCTTTGCATGCATGGCTGCTGCAGAGATTGGCCTCATCAAGGTTGGCCTCATCAAGCAGTGCGCCATTGAGTCGCGCCTGAGTCAGGACAGCGCGGTGCAGGTTGCAGCCGCGCAGGTCGGCACCGCTGAGGTCGGCGTACTCCAGCATGCATCCGCCAAGGTCAAGGCCCACAAGTACGGCACCGCGCAGGTCGACGCCGGCAAGGTCGCGGCCGGCAAGATTTTCTCCGGCCTTCGCCCATGCCAGCACCTGCGCCCCCAGTAGCGACGCGACAACGGGCGGCAACGCCTGCGCGGGCGACAGCGGGACGGGAGACGCATGGCGGGCTTTGCTTTTAAGTTGCGCGGCAGCCATAAGGTCGGCATGTTGGGATGGCGTCGCGGCCAGCGCGAGCGGCGCCAGTGCCTCTTGCGTCGCTGTACCGTCGGCGCGCTGCAACACCTCCGTCCAAAGTGGCCCGGGCTCCGGAGCATTTCCATCCTCCCCAGCGGGAACATTCGTGTGCCCCGTCTGCCCCGTCTGCCCCGTCAGCACCCGCAGCTCTGCTAACTGGTGAGTAAATGCAGCTTGCTGTGCGGCCGCATTTTCGCGGGTATTGGCCACCAGCTTTTCGACGCTATGCATGAGGTCTGTCAAGTCCATGTCGCCATCGGCCAAGGCTTTCGCCGACGGCGTTTGAAGCAGAGGCGGACCCGCTTTTGGCGGCTCGTAGCCCGCGGGTTGCGTCATGCCGCTTTGCTGCCAAAATTCGCGCGTCACTTCGTCAAGCACGTCCTGGCGTTTTTTCAATGCCGCTTCGTCCCCGGCGGCAGCCAGCGTGGGATCGACCGGGTCGAGCCGCGGCGCGAGCTGCGACTCGTTGAGCGCATGCAACGGTGCCGTCTCCGGGTCCAGGCGCAGCGTGAGCACTTCTGCGTAATAGCTCAGGGTACGGGGCGCCTCGGTAGCGCCTTCGTAAGCCAGCATCAATACCCCGATGTCCAGTGCATCACTGTCGGTAACCTGTATCTCGCCCCGCCAGGCCGCAATACCGAGTTGCTGCTCGGGGATGAACCAGACCGTGTCCATGCGCAGCCCGATTTCAGCAAGTGAAGCGGGAGAAGCTTCCTTTTTGAGGGCGAAAGCCCTGACACGCTGCTCAGGCAGTACGCCACGGACAGTCTCAACCTGCGGATGCATCCCCTGTAACAGGTAGGCCTCACCGCCCACGAAAGGATTCGCGATGCGCTGGTCGGCGGCTGCCTGGTTATAAAGCCGCCAGTCAAGATCCCGCGGCAAGCCGGGGTAGTCCTCGCGCAGCCAGCGCTCATCGTACGTACCGGCATAGCGCTTGCGAGGCACCCAATCGATAGGCATGGGGCCGAGGCCGGCAGGGGGATAGTGGCGTCCATGGCAGTCGACGGGCTGAGCGGCGTACTCGATATTCGGCATGGCACCTTCGTTCGCACCGGCCATTGCGGCGAGCCGGTTGCCGTCATAGCCGCAGCCAACCGGATTGGCTTCGCAGCCCGGACCACCGAAGGCATGCGCAAAATCAAGCGGCATATGTATAAATTCCGCAGGCGGCGAGATGCCAAAGAGCGGCAAGACGCCATAGCGCCACTGCCTGTCGCCGAAAACCGCCAGACGCTTGTCGATAGGGCCGACTTGCAGCCGCGCTTCCATGCGCGTCACCGGACGTTTTCCCGGCGCACACGCGCGCCCCAGCACCAGGGCCTCGGCCCCGGCCTTGGGCATCGCTTCGTCCAGCGCCTGTCCCGCCGGCAATGCGGCGAGTGCCCGTGCCCACTGCGGGCCTTCCATGAGAAAGCGCTGCGGGCTGGCTTCGCCCAGCGGAAAGAATCCCAGTGCCGTCACCACCAGGCGGCTTACGCCGGATTGCCGGTATGTTTTGTAGAGAAGGCCCAGGCTCAAGGGCTTGATGATCTTCATGGCAGCCTAGAGATAGATCTTCAGTTCGGTGATCGTCAGGCTCAAGCCCGTGATCTGCATCGACGCCTGCAACGCGGTGAGTTGCACCAGGATGCCGGCTCCCGTCATTTCAATGGAAGTTGATGCGCCTTTCATCGAGATCGCCGTGGTGTCGCCCGACAGCGAGATGTCAGTGCTCGACCCCAGAACTGAAACACTGTTGCTCTGGCCCGTGAGGCTGACCCGGCTGGACAGGCCGGTCAAGCTGACCTCGTTGTGAGCGCCAACCAGGTTCATCGCCGTACTGGCACCGGTCATGGAGGTGCTGCTGCTGACGCCAACCAGATTGGTGCCCGTATCGACCAGCGTCATCGAAACATGGTCCGAAGCAAGCGTCACCGCAACGTTGCTGCTCGAACCGGTCGCGCTGGTCTGCATGCTCATGCCTACGACGGAGTCACTGTCGCTGAGCCCGACCATGCTGCTGCTGCTGCTCATTCCCTCCATCGAGCCCGACAGCCGCACCCCGGTCGCGCTGGCGCTGACAGCCATGCCGACCGCCGAGGTGGAGAAATGCTGGCCGGTCACGTCTAGGTTGACGCTGCTGACCGTAAACGACTCACTGGTCTGGCTCGCGGTCGTGGTTGTATTGAACACGAGGTTTTGCGAGGTCGTGTTGCTGAGCGTGCCTTCGGTCTTGCTGGTGTTGGTGGCGCTGCCGGTCACCAGCGAGTGGTTGGTGGTCGTGCCGAACTCGGTGCTGCTCCAGCTTTCCGCACCCTTATGGGTGCTGTGGGTCGAACCGAAGGAATCTGACTGACTCAGCAGGCCGTTCGCGCCGTCCTCTGAGGTCGAATAGCCATAGGTGGCACCCTGCGAATACGACGATTCGCGGAACTTGCCACTGTCGTATTGCTGGCTGACAATGGCAACCGCGTTGTCCAGGTCAGCATYGGAGCGCAAGCCAAAGCGGATGCTCTTGCCGTCGCCATAAGCCGTCGAATAGCTGCTGCCAACGTTGGTATTGGCCGTCCAGCCCGACGGCATGATGACCTTGGTGCCGTTCGCCTGGATGATGCTCTGGATTTCAGGCAGCTCGGACTGGTCTTGCGCGCGCGTAATGATGACGGTCGCACCGATCTCCGGCACGGTCTGCATGTGCCCCGCCAGTTTGACCCAGACCGGCTCCGCCGGGTCGGCACCGGCTGGTGAAAAGATGTCCTGGCCTGTCGAGAACCGCACATAGACACCTTGCGCCTCAAGCACCGGAGCAATACCCTCGCTGTCGACAATGCGGCTGGTCTCCGGGTCAAAGTTGTCCTTCTGCATATAGCGCCAACCCACCGGCGCGACACCCTGGCTTCCACCCGAGACGACACTGGCGAGCACGCTGCCTTGCTGGGTCTCCTGGATGGAGAATGGCGTAACCAGCCCCTGAGCGTCTGTCGCCTGGAACTTGTTGCTATAGCTGCCGTCGAGCGTGGCCTCATGCTGAACCTGCGTCGCGACAAAGCTCATTCCCTCCAGCTGAGGCCTGACCTGCGACGGCCATTGCCCTGAACGCACTTCCTGCGTCACCGAGAAGCGGTGGCCGCAATGCAGGTAGGGACAATAGCTCGAACCACTGAATTGCCGGCTACCCGTATCCAGGGTGTCCTGCGTTGCACGGGCATAGTGATCGACCTCAACGTCGCTGCAGCCGTATTGGTAGATCTGGTATTGGTTGAATGGCAAGGCGCCAGGCGCAGGCTTGGTCTGTGCATGAAAGCTCTGGAACCCCGCCACCGCATCCGACTCCCAAGCCGCCTCTTCGCGCGTGAACACCGAGGCCACCGCGCTGCTGGCCAAGCTCTGCTGAAACCGGTAGTCGCCGATCATGTCGGGCTGAGCCAAACCGAGAGTATCTTCCTGGGTCCCGCAGTAGCGCAGCGGCTTGCCATCGGGCAAGGCTTCCGGATAAACGGGCCGGTTGGCGAACACCACCGTATGACTGGTGCCGGTGCTCACGTAGAAATAATAAATGTGCGCTTTCGACATAAGCCGCCGCACGAACTCGTAATCGGTTTCGCCGGCCTGCAGCCAGTCCTGTTGTCTCGCGACTGCCAGGTTGCCTGAGCCGACCAGCGCCGCGACCGAAAAATCAATGTTGTGCTTGCGCAGGACGCCCGCAATAGCATCGCGCACATTCAGTTGGCGATGGATGCAGTAGTTGTTCGTAAGCGTAAGCTTCCAGAGCGCTGGCTTCAGCGTCGCGCGATAGACCCCGGGTTGCTCCATGGAGAAGGAAGCAACGATGCCATTGAACAGGGACAACCGCGCGCCTTCGTCCTGGCCGTGTACGGCCTGGTCAAACCATTCGTTGGCTTCTTCGCGCGTCGGCTGCTGCTGGCCATCCAGCACCGGGTAATGAATCCCCACAGTGACCGGTCGCCCGAGCAGGTCATCAAAGGCCAGCTCAAGGCCACTCTCGGGGTCCGAGTTTCCGTGCAACTCCAGCTCGTATTCAAAATGGTCGGAAATGCTTTCCTGCCCTTTAAAACTGACCAGCCGGAAGCTACCGTCACCCAGGATGGTGCCCGCCTCCAGGAACAGCGCAACATGCAGGTAGACCACCGGCGCCGGCGACAGCGAAGCCAGTGCGGTCGTCATGCCAGCGACACGGTCGTTCACGTCATGGCTCCCGACTCATAGGCAGGGACCAGAAAGCGCGCCACGCAAACACCCGAAATGCCAGCGGCGCTGTCCGTCGGCCGTGACTTCAGCCATGCGTTAAGACCCAGGCGCATACCGGAGAAGCCGGAGGCCTGAGTCGATACCAGTCGCGCCAGCGGCACCTCTTCGGCGAGCACCGAAAGTTCGATCTCGGCATCATGGCGACGGTCAAGCATCAACCGTAGCAATCCTTGCAGTTCCTCATACGGGCTACGCTCGGCAGGTGCTTCACTGCCGATGTCGACCTGGCGCTGCAGGCGTTGCCATTGGCGCAGCGAGCGCTTTGGTTCCGTGTTTTTTTTCAACGGTGGCAGCAGTGCTTCCAGTCGGGAATAAGCGACAGGGCCTGCGGTCAGCCGGATGCGCGACTGCTGATCCCAGGTGCTGCGACCCAGCAGCATGTCGACGCCAAGCCGGTGGCCGCTGCGGCCCAGGCGGTGTTGATCGTCCGGATCGATTGCCCGCCATGCGCCCACCAGTGGCTGTAACCTGACAGGGAATCCAAGCTGCACCGAGATCACCTGAACCAGCCCGGCGGCGGACCGCCGGCCGTTCGCCAGCAGGTCTCCGATGCCGAGCCACTGGCGCTGGGGCATCGGGATTTGCCCGGCCTGCTCGGCATTGTCCACCCCCATCAGCGCGCCAAGGTATGCGGCGAGCTGGCTGCGCTCAGGCAGCTCGTTGTTCAGCCCTGGCTCAAAGCCAGCACGGGTTTCATAACGCAGCAGATTGAGCCGGTTATTGAAAATGTCGAGAAAAGCGCGCGTCGCGGACTTTCCTGCGCGATCCAGCTCGCGCATCCACTCAAGAAAAGGTTCAGGCAAGGGACCGAGTGCACTGCCAACACAGAAGTCCGGGGTGGTGATCGCCAGCATCTGCGGCCGCTCATGCAGATCACCTTCAGCTTCAATCAGCGCCGGAACCGCAGACGACGCGGCTGCAATGGCCTGCACACGCACAGCGCTCGCAGCGCGCGCGGGGAAGCCCGCATCCAGGTCAGCCTCAAACCGCACGGTCTGGCCTGAACCGCCGGCCTGATCATCAGGCTGACGCAGCCACAGACGGATCATCTGCAGGAAATTGAACTCCCCAAAACGCTGCTCGAGCCGGCGGCTCAAAGAACGATCTGGGCCCCAACCATTGGTGGCCATCTTTTGAGTACTCCTTTCTCGTCAGTGGTTTCCAGGCTTACGCAGACCATGTTGTTGACTGTCGAGTAGAGCGCAAGGAAATAGCGCAGCACTGACGCAAATAGCAGCATGCTGGTCGACTCGAACTGTTTCCGATTCAGTGTGAGGGTGATATAGAGACATTGCACATAACCCCGCACTCCATTGCGTATCGTGTAGCGCATGCCGGGCCGACATTGCAGGGCCTGAATCCCTTCAATGCTGCGAAACGCCTGTACCTGCAGAGGGTCGATATGGTCGCGCAGCATGCTTTTGAATGCAGCGAGCGCCTGAGGCCCTTCTGCCATCGACAAGTGGCTCATGCCGAGCTGAGACACAAGCGACCAGGGACGTCGCCCAATCAGTGCAGGGGTGATATGGCGCGAAGGCCGGCTTACCACTTCGAGTACCTTGATCGGCCCCGCTCCTTCGAGCTGAAGGGGTTGCTTGACCAGAAGTTGTTCTGCCAGCTTGCGATTGGTACAAAGCGCCCGCCCGCCAACAACTTCTGCCGGCGGCAGCGCCATCTGCTGCCGGACATCAAGAAAAGATATGAATACCTCGGTACYGGCGATGCCGCCGAGCTGGTTCTCCTCGCGCCGCATCACGTAGAAGTAGTCATCGGTGCCGCGCGTCTGGGCATTCCCAAGTTCGAAGTACGGCGTCAGCTTGCGTTGGCTGCCGTCGGCGCTGATGGAAACCAGTTCCTCAATGCTGTAAATCTCGCAGTTCTGGCGGTTCTGCACGTCTGCAGTTAGCTGGTACTCGTACTGCGTGTGGTCAAGTGCCAGGGGTTCCATGCGCTGGCGATAGAGGTTCACCATCGGTACGCAGTTGAGCTTGAGCGAACGTGACGCGAGCTGGCGATCTTTATGGGAAGCCACGTCAAACTGGAACAGCAAGTCAAAACTATTTTCAAACGGAGCGAGGTCAAACTCGCCGGTTTCAAAAAACATGAACTTTTCCGGGAAGGAGAAATATTCCTGAAGAAGCCGGTGTCCAGGATGCATGTTGGTTCGGACCGGGAGCGCGGCCTCGTCATCGCCAAACCCGAGCCAGTGGACTGCGCTCTGGCTTGCGCCTGCCAATGGCTCGCCACCAATCTGGGCGATATCAACGGCGTGCAGGTGCAGGCCCAGCATCTCCTGCAGATACCAGGCGTCTTTCTGGCTGGTGTCGATGTAAAAGCGCAAGCGGGTTTTCTTGAGCGCCTTAACCGGGTCGATACCCAGGCTGCGCACCCGCACACGCAGCACCGACAGGCAACGTTCGTCGCTCAACCCGACCGGAAAGTCTCCCGCCTGCAGCATTTCAATTTCGACAATACCCAGCGGCACCAAGGGCAGGTCGCAGGTTGTCGTAAAGCGGCAGACGCTTTTCCGGCCCCGGCCGTCCTCCGCCGTCACACTGGCCTGCCGCCCGCGTTCCAGAACCGCGCCCGCTGCATCGTCCGGCTTGACGCGGACCTGAGCAACCAACATGGGCGGCACAGGTGCCGCCAGGTGCGGATAAAGGTAACCGAGCAGCACGTTCGGGATCAGTGCCTTGCTGACTTCGGACTCATATTGCACACGGCCCGTCAGGAAAGCAAAGGACTGCATCAGCATTTCCACATGGGGATCGTGGGAACCGGTGCGATCGAGTTTGAGTGCTTGCGCCTCTGCCGGATAGGCCTGCGCAAATGCGGCAGCGTCGTTGCGCAGCCCCGCCAGCTCGCGCTGGTAGTAGTCCTTGAGTTGCGTTCCGTAGACTTGCATGGTCCGCAAGCGCCTAGCGGCGCGGCAATCCGAAGCTGAAGGTCTCGGCCAGCGGTTGGTCGGCGAGCTTGCCTGTGACGACTACCTGGAAAGGCATGACGGAACTGCGCGTTTCCTCCACAGTCACACGTACGCCCGTCAGCCGGGGCTCGTGACGCACGATCATGTCG
>NZ_JBFUBD010000070.1:0-14148 GCF_056405935.1 Polaromonas sp. P1_E3 | reverse complement strand
CGTTGGTGGCGTAGCCGCCGGTGAAGTCGGTGTGGGCCTTGGCGTTGCCGCGATTGTCTTTTTCAATGCCGAAGGCCTCCAGCACGGAAGCCACTGGCGAGACGAAGCCCATGGCGAGCAGCACCAGGTCAGCCTTGAGGGTTTGCTCGGAGCCGGGCACCTCAACCATCTTGCCGTCTTTCCATTCGACGCGAACGGTTTTCAGGCCGGTGACCTTGCCTTTTTCGCCGATCAACTCCTTGGTGGAGATGGCGAACTCGCGCTCGCAGCCTTCTTCATGGCTGGAAGACGTCCGCAGCTTGATCGGCCAGTAAGGCCAGGTCATGGGGCGGTTTTCTTCTTCGGGCGGCTGGGGCATCAGCTCAAACTGGGTGACGCTGACGGCGCCGTGGCGGTTGCTGGTGCCGACGCAGTCGGAGCCGGTGTCGCCGCCGCCGATCACGATGACGTGCTTGCCGTCGGCGCGCAGCTGGCCCTTGACCTTGTCGCCGGCGTTGACCTTGTTTTGCTGGGGTAAAAACTCCATCGCAAAGTGCACGCCGTCCAGGTCACGGCCAGGCACGGGCAGGTCACGCGACTGCTCGGCACCACCGGTGAGGACCACGGCGTCGAAGTCCTTTTGCAATTGCTCGGGCGTGATGCTTTCTTTCGCCCAGTTGGTCACTTTGGAATCTTTAGGCAGGCTGCCCACCATCACACCGGTGCGGAAGTTCACGCCCTCGGCCTTCATCTGCTCAACGCGGCGGTCGATGTGGACTTTTTCCATCTTGAAGTCGGGGATGCCGTAGCGCAACAAGCCGCCGACCCGGTCGTTCTTTTCAAACAGCGTCACATCGTGGCCGGCACGCGCCAGTTGCTGCGCGGCCGCCATACCGGCGGGGCCGGAACCCACCACGGCGACTTTCTTGCCGGTCTTGTGCTTGGGCATCACCGGCTTGACCCAGCCTTCGGACCAGGCACGGTCGATGATGGCGTGCTCAATCGACTTGATGCCGACAGCGTCGTCATTCACGTTCAGCGTGCAGGCGGCTTCGCAGGGCGCGGGGCAAATGCGGCCGGTGAACTCGGGGAAGTTGTTGGTGCTGTGCAGCGTGTCAATCGCGTTTTTCCAGTCGGCGCGAAACACCATGTCGTTGAAGTCGGGAATGATGTTGTTGACCGGGCAGCCGCTGTTGCAAAACGGCGTGCCGCAGTCCATGCAGCGCGCAGCCTGCTTGTTGGCCTGCGCGTCGTCCAGCCCGATGACGAATTCCTTGTAGTTCTTCAGGCGCTCCGGCACGGGCTTGTAGCCCTCTTCGATGCGCTCGTATTCCATGAAGCCGGTGATTTTTCCCATGATGCGGTCCTGTGCAATTTTTTTAGCGTTTTATGCCTATAGCCCTTTATTGACGGGCGCAAGCAGCTATAAATTAGATAGCAATAAGTTTGGTAGGTGAAGGCTCAGCCGGCTTACTTGGCCGCCACCGCTTCCTGGTTGGTGGCGACCTGGGCCCGTGTGGTCTCGGTCGCGGCTTCGAGGCGGCGCTCCTTGCGCTCGATCAGGGCCTTCTTGTATTCGTTCGGGAAGACCTTCACAAACTTCAGGCGTGACTCGCTCCAGTTGTCGAGCAGCTCGCGCGCGCGCTTGCTGCCGGTCCAGCGGTTGTGGTCTTGCAGCAGGCGCTTGAGCAATTCCTCGTCGCTCTGCTCGGCATGCCAGTCAGCCTTGTCATGCGTGTGCTGTTCGGAAGTGGTGACCACACGGTCCATCGACACCATGGACGTGTTGCAACGTGTGGCAAACAAACCGTCTTCGTCATACACGTAAGCCACGCCGCCGCTCATGCCGGCGGCGAAGTTGCGGCCGGTCTTGCCCAGCACCGCGACAGTGCCGCCCGTCATGTATTCGCAGCCATGGTCGCCGGTGCCTTCAACGACCGCCGTGGCGCCGGAGAGGCGCACAGCAAAACGTTCTCCGGCCACACCGCTGAAGAAGGCTTCGCCTGTGGTCGCGCCGTAGAGCACGGTGTTGCCGACGATGGTGTTCTTCACCGCGTCGCCCCGGAAGTCGATGCTGGGGCGCACGACGATACGGCCGCCCGACAGGCCCTTGCCGGTGTAGTCGTTGGCGTCGCCGATCAGGTACATGGTGATGCCCTTGGCCAGGAAAGCGCCGAAGGACTGGCCGCCCGTGCCTTCCAGCTGGATGCGCAGCGTGTCGTCCGGCAGGCCTTGCGGGTGGTGGCGTGTCAGCTCGCCCGACAGCATGGCGCCGACGGTGCGGTTGACGTTGCGCGCCACTTCGATGAACTGGACTTTTTCGCCCTTTTCAATCGCGGCTTTGGATTTTTCGATCAGGCGCACGTCCAGCGCTTTTTCGAGCGCGTGGTCCTGCTCCATCACGTGCATGCGCGGTACGTCGGCGGGCACATTTGGCTGGTAGAACAAGCGGCCGAAATCGAGGCCGCTGGCCTTCCAGTGTTCAATGCCTTTTTGCGTGTCGAGCAGGTCGGCGCGGCCGATCAGGTCGTCAAACTTGCGCACGCCGAGTTGCGCCATGAGCTGGCGGGCCTCTTCGGCGACGAAGAAGAAGTAGTTCACCACGTTCTCGGGCTTGCCGCTGAATTTCTGGCGCAGCACCGGGTCTTGCGTAGCCACACCGACAGGGCAGGTGTTGAGGTGGCACTTGCGCATCATGATGCAGCCCTCAACCACCAGCGGCGCGGTGGCGAAACCGAATTCGTCGGCGCCCAGCAGCGCGCCGATGATGACGTCGCGGCCGGTTTTCATCTGGCCGTCGGCCTGCACGCGGATGCGGCCGCGCAGGCGGTTGAGCACCAGGGTTTGCTGGGTTTCGGCCAAGCCGATTTCCCAAGGCGAGCCGGCATGCTTGATAGACGACCAGGGCGAAGCGCCCGTGCCGCCGTCATGGCCGGCAATCACCACGTGGTCGGACTTGGCTTTAGCCACGCCCGCGGCGATGGTGCCGACACCGACTTCACTCACCAGCTTCACGCTGATGCTGGCGCGCGGGTTCACGTTCTTCAGGTCGTGGATCAGCTGGGCCAGATCTTCGATCGAATAGATGTCGTGGTGCGGCGGCGGTGAGATCAAACCCACACCGGGCACCGAGTAGCGCAACTGGCCGATGTATTCACTGACCTTGCCGCCGGGCAGCTGGCCGCCCTCGCCGGGCTTGGCGCCCTGCGCCATCTTGATCTGGATCTGGTCGGCAGACACCAGGTATTCGGCCGTGACGCCGAAGCGGCCCGATGCAACCTGCTTGATGCGGGAACGCAGGGAGTCGCCGTCTTGCAGCGGCAAATCGACCTCGACCTGTTTCGGGCCGATCACGCTTTTCAGCGTCTCGCCCTTCTTGATCGGGATGCCTTTGAGCTCTTGGCGGTAACGGTTCGGGTCTTCACCGCCCTCGCCCGTATTGCTCTTGCCGCCGATGCGGTTCATGGCCACAGCCAGCGTGGCGTGGGCTTCGGTGCTGATGGAACCCAGCGACATCGCGCCGGTGGCAAAGCGCTTCACGATCTCTTTGGCCGGCTCGACTTCGTCAATCGGGATGGCCTTGGACGGATCAATCTTGAACTCGAACAGGCCGCGCAGCGTCATGTGGCGGCGGTTCTGGTCGTTGATCAGCTGGGCGTATTCCTTGTAGGTGTTCCAGTTGTTGGAGCGTGTGGAATGCTGCAGCTTGGCAATTGCGTCGGGCGTCCACATGTGGTCTTCACCACGCACGCGCCAAGCGTATTCGCCGCCGGCGTCCAGCATGTTGGCCAGCACCGGGTCGTCGCTGAAGGCCGCGCGGTGCATGCGCAGCGCTTCTTCTGCGATTTCGAACACGCCCATGCCTTCCACCTGGCTGGCGGTGCCGGTGAAGAACTTGGCCACGGTGTCACGGTTCAGGCCGATGGCCTCGAACAGCTGCGCACCGCAGTAGCTCATATAGGTCGACACGCCCATCTTGGACATGATCTTGGACAGGYCCTTGCCGATGGCCTTGGTGTAGTTGTAGACGGCCTTGTCAGTGCTGAGGTCGCCTGGCAGGCCCTTCGACAGCTCGGCCAGTGTTTCCATGGCGAGGTAGGGGTGTACGGCTTCAGCGCCGTAGCCTGCCAGCACCGCAAAGTGGTGCACCTCACGTGCAGAACCCGTTTCCACCACCAGGCCGGCGGTGGTGCGCAGGCCTTCCTTCACGAGGTGCTGGTGAATGGCGGAAAGGGCCAGCAGGGCCGGAATGGCGACCTGCGTGGCGCTGATGCCGCGGTCGCTGATGATCAGGATGTTCTTGCCGTCCTTGATCGCGTCAACCGCTTCGGCGCACAGCGAAGCCAGCTTGGCCTCGACACCTTCGTGGCCCCAGGCCAGCGGGTAGGTGATGTCCAGGGTATAGCTCTTGAACTTGCCCTGGGTGTGCGCTTCGATGTCGCGCAGCTTTTGCATATCGGCCACGTTGAGCACCGGCTGGCTCACTTCCAGCCGCATCGGCGGGTTGACCTGGTTGATGTCCAGCAGGTTGGGCTTGGGCCCGATGAAGGACACCAGCGACATCACGATGGCTTCGCGGATCGGGTCGATAGGCGGGTTCGTCACCTGCGCGAACAACTGCTTGAAGTAGTTGTAGAGCGGCTTGTTCTTGTTGGACAGCACGGCCAGCGGGCTGTCGTTGCCCATGGAGCCGGTGGCTTCTTCGCCGTTGGCGGCCATCGGCGACATCAGGAATTTGATGTCTTCCTGGGTGTAGCCGAACGCCTGCTGACGATCAAGCAGCGCAATGTTGGAGGCGGCGGGCACCGCGGCTGCTGCGGTTTTGGCTGCCTTGCCAACCACGTCGTCCAGCTTGATGCGCAGGTTTTCAATCCACTGCTTGTAGGGCTTGCTGTGGGCCAGCGTGGCCTTGATTTCCTCGTCGTCGACCATGCGGCCCTGCTCCAGGTCAATCAGGAACATCTTGCCGGGCTGCAGGCGCCACTTGCGCACGATCTTGTGCTCGGGAACCGGCAATACGCCCGACTCCGAGGCCATGATGACCAGGTCGTCGTCGGTCACGCAGTAGCGCGACGGGCGCAAGCCATTGCGGTCCAGCGTGGCGCCGATCTGGCGGCCGTCGGTGAATACGATGGAGGCCGGGCCGTCCCAGGGCTCGAGCATGGCGGCGTGATACTCATAGAAGGCCTTGCGGCGCTCGTCCATGGTGGTGTGCTGCTCCCAGGGCTCGGGGATCATCATCATCACGGCCTGGCTGATGGGGTAGCCGGCCATCGTCAGCAACTCAAGGCAGTTGTCGAAGGTGGCGGTATCGGACTGGCTGGCAAAGCTGATGGGGTAGAGCTTTTGCAGGTCGGCGCCCAGCACTGGCGAGGACATCACGCCTTCACGTGCCTTCATCCAGTTGTAGTTGCCCTTGACGGTGTTGATTTCGCCGTTGTGCGCGACATAGCGGTAAGGGTGAGCCAGCGGCCACTCAGGGAAGGTGTTGGTGGAGAAACGCTGATGCACCAGGCCGAGCGCCGAGACGCAGCGCGGATCGGTCAGGTCGCGGTAGTAGGTGCCCACCTGGTCAGCCAGCAGCAGGCCTTTGTAGACCACCGTGCGGCTGGACATGCTCGGCACGTAATATTCTTTGCTGTGCGTCAGGCGCAGGTTCTGGATGGCTGCGCTGGCGGTCTTGCGGATCACGTACAGCTTGCGCTCCAGCGCGTCCTGCACGATGACGTCGTTGCCGCGGCCAATGAAGATCTGACGCAGGATGGGTTCTTTCTCGCGCACGGTGGGCGACATGGGCATGTCGCGGTTGACCGGCACATCGCGCCAGCCCAGCAGCACCTGGCCTTCGGCCTTGACGGCGCGCTCCAGGGCCTGCTCGCACGCCAGTCGGGAGGCGTGCTCTTTGGGCAGAAAGACCATGCCAACGCCGTATTCACCAGGCGGAGGCAGTTGTACGCCGTGGCCGGCCATTTCTTCGCGGTACAGCGCGTCAGGCAGCTGGATCAGGATGCCGGCGCCGTCGCCCATCAGCTTGTCAGCGCCCACCGCGCCCCGATGGTCCAGATTTTCGAGAATTTTCAGACCCTGCTGAACAATCGCATGGCTTTTATGCCCCTTGATGTGGGCCACAAAACCGACGCCACAGGCATCGTGCTCGTTCGCACCGGAGTACAAACCGTTTTCTTCAAAATGCTTGATTTCAGCAGCCGTGGTCATGGCAATTCCTCGTCGGTTGGGGATAAAAGTGATAGCACATGGCCCGAAAAAGGCCAGGTAACGCCGTCATCCGCAAGGTTCATAATTTTTCGCAGGGAATGGGAGCATATTGCATTGCAACAACAATGCCAAGCATTTAAAATGGGGTCAGATTCCAATTAAATGCCGATTAGATTGATCAACATTTAATTAGGGACATGTTAATTGGAGCTCAAGCAGACATTGGGAAGCCCGTTCTTTGCTATCAAGGGCCCTCGACCACCCGCCGGGCCGGACGCCCGGCCTGAATTTTGGTCARGCGGCGCGCCGTGTGCTTTTGCAGTTCTGCCAGAAAGGCTTCCCCGCCCAGTGCCCAGCCGCTCAGGGCGGACCGGGTCAACTGCTCTTGCCGTTCGGGGGAAATGCCGCTGCGCACCAGTTCGGCGTACGCCGCCTCGCGGGCGAAGGGCGTATTGCCGAGCGCCCAGACCAGCGGATGTGGCGTCAGCAGGCTGTCGACACGCAGTCCCGCGTAATGGCCATAACTGGACCAGGGATGGTCTTTTGCCTCTGCGACGAGTCCCGCACGCACCGGATTGAGGTCCATGTAGGCCATGCATGCCAGCAGGTAGTGCCCGGCATCGATCACCGTACCGCGGTAACGCCCTTCCCACAAGGTGCCGGAGCGGGTATGGGTGTCATTGAAGTAGCGTACGTACCGCCGCCCGGCGGCTTGCATCATTTGCGGCAGGCCTTCCACCGTGGAGGGCGTCGCCAACAGATGAAAATGATTGCCCATCAGCACGTAGGCGTGCAGGGCTACTCCGAATTTGCGCGCACTTTCTTCCAGCAGCGCCAGAAACATCTGATGGTCGGCAGCTGATGAGAAAACGGTTTGGCGGTTATTGCCCCGCTGGATGATGTGGTGGGGATAGCCAGGAAGCGTCAGACGGGGAAGGCGGGCCATGAATCAATATCCGAGTTTGCCTCATGATATTGGAATCTGACCCTATTTTTCACTTCTCAAGACGCAGCAGCGGGGCGTCGTTAAAACACCCCGGCATGCGCATGCCTAACGAACCACTTTTCCGTCGGGCGTGATGGTGACCAGGTCAATCGCACGAACCGACTCGTATTTCTTGGGGCGCAGGTTCACGCGAAAGCCGCCCACGTCGTAGTCCGTCATGGTTTCGAAGGCCTTTTGAAGGCCCGCCCTGTCAGGCTTGCCGCTGCCGGCCGCGCTGCGTCGCACGCCTTCTGCGAAGGTACGGGCGGCAATGTAGCCTTCCACGCTTTCGTAACTCGGCGTCTGGTCGGTCTGGTTCAGCACATCCAGGTATTCCTTGATGATGGGTGTACCCGTACTGCGCGGCGAAGGCACCACCTGCGAAATGACAACCCCGCCGATCTCTTTGCCCAGCGCACTAAACAGCGGATCGATACCCACAACGGAGAAATTGAGGAACTGCCCGCCGAAGCCGGCTTGTCGCATCTTGCGGATAAAGGCCGCCGATGAATTGAACAGGCTGACCTGAATAACGGCCTGGGGCTGGGCTTTCATGATCTGGGCTACGGCCGCATCGACCTTGTCGCTGTTGACCGGCGACAAGGCACTGCCAACGATGGCCGGGCGCTTCAAGTCGACCAGCGCCTGATTGACGGCGGCCAGGCCACCGCGCCCCATGGCGTCGTCCTCGGCAAATACCGCGATGCGGTCCTGATTCAGCGTCGCGCAATGGCGCGCTATTTTGTAGGCTTCGTCGGCCAGCGCCGGACGCACATGAAATATGTTTGCCAGCGCAGGATCATGTAACGCGTCTGAAGCCGCAAAAGGTGCGAAAAAGAGCGCTCCGGACGCCTTGGAAGCGGCAAACGCGGCATCACAGCTGGCTGTACCGGCAAAGCCGAACAGCGCATCGACGCCTTCGTCGATCAGCTGCTTGGCATTGGCGGCAGCCTTGGCCGGGCTGTAGCCGTCATCGAGCGTCTTGACTTCTATCCTGTGGCCACCAGCGCCGCCCTTTGCATTGATGGCATCGAAATAAATCTTGGCCCCGTTCAGGTATGCCAGGCCGATCTGGTCGGCAGCGCCAGTCAATGGCACCGATTGGCCTAAAAGAATTTTGCGGCTGGTTTTGCTTTGGGCCCACAGCACAGGGCTTGCGACTGCAGCGCCCGCGGAAACTCCACCCAGAATAAGTTGACGTCTATTGAAACCCATGAAACACCTTTTAAGAACGAAATAGCCAAAGCAGGTTTGATGCCCGTGCTTCAGCATGCGCTCAATATTCCGGAAAAATGTCACAAATTGTGCGCAGGCACTCAGCGTAATCTGTGCGGGCTAAAAAAAACCACCAAGGAAATGCCAACACGTCATAAGCCTATGCTGGGAGGGCCGTACAGCTGGAACGGATGTCAGCCAGCTGGTTAAGTGCGCTGAGCAGCAGGTGGGGGCAGGCGATGCAGCAAGGCCACCAACACCAGCGCAATAGCAGAGCTGGCCGTCATCGCCCAGCCCGTCCACTCCCACCCTCCTGCAACGCCTGCTATCCACGCAACCAGCGGAGGACCGGCAAACTGACCCAGCGCCGACCACTGCTGGACCCAGCCAACGGTGGTCGACACGGCGTCGGGGCGAGGTGCTAGCTGGATGGCCTGGCTGAAGAGTGTTGCAGGGATCAGGCCGCCCATCATGGAGAAAACCAGTATGGCCGCATACTGTATTTGTGCGGGCACATGCGCGGCAAATGCCAGCTGGGCGCCTCCCGCCATTGACAGGAAACCTGCACCGAGCAAGACCGCAGGTCGTACACCGTGACCCAGCAGCCGCCCCGCGCTGACGTTTCCAATAATGTTGACGCCAGCCGCGAGCGCCGTGAGCCAGGCCACCCACGCACCCCCTACGCCCGCCTGGGTATAGATGGATGGCAGGAAGCCCACCACGGCAAGCCATTGCCCCGAATACATCGCAAAGGCAAGCGCCATTAACCAGGCAGCGCGCGATTGCAGGGTCACGCGGACGAGGTCTCTGCCACGTGAACCAGGAGCCGGCGATTGGCCGGCAGGCTTGTCATCACGCGGGCACCCCTGCGCAGGGACCTGCMATGCAACCAGACAGGCCAGCAACGCGGCCAATGCGGCCAAAAGCCACCACAAGGCTCGCCAGCCCCAGTCTGGCGTGAACAGGCCCATGATCATGGGGCCGCCGAGCAGAGCCAGGGAAGCACCCAGCGGCATATAGGCACCCCATAGCCCCAGCATGCCGTTGAGCCGCTCCTGCGGTACCAGCTGGCGGACCAGGGCCGGAGCCGGCAGCACGACCCACAGGAACCCCAAGCCTTCCAGTACACGCGCTGCAAGCAGCCAATGCACATCGGGGGACATGCCGCCCAGCCAGCCTGCGCCGCACAACACAGACAGCCCGGCAACCATGCTGCGCTTAAGACCGATCCGCTGCACAGCAAGCCCGGTGATCAGCCCGAACGCCATGCCGGCGACCTGCACCAGCGACAGCAGAAACCCGGCCTGCAGCAACGTCACGCCCAATACCTTTCCCAGCACAGGAAGAGCCGGCGGCAGCTTGCCCACGTGCAGGGCGGCCACCACACCAGCCGCAATCACGTACCAGGCGGGATTCAGGCTTACGGTTGTTGCAGGTTTGAGTTCAGTCACACACTACTGCGGATGACGGCAATTTCACCTATGCCGGGAAGGCTGCGCGTCCTTTCAGGCGCTCATGCTCTTTAGCGGCAAAGCGGTCGGTCATGCCGGCGATGTAGTCGGCAACCACTCTCTCAGGCTTTGCGCCCGCCGCATGGGGAGCATCAACGCCGTCAAACCGGTCGATGTGAGCCTGCGGCATTTGGGCGGGATCGGCCATATAAGCCTCGAACAGATCGCGCACTACCTGCTGCGCGGCCTGCGTGGTTTCCACCACTTTCGGATGGCGGTACAGGTTTTGCAGCAAAAAGCGTTTGAGGGAGGCAGACTGCCTGGCCATCTCTTCACTGAAACATACCAGCGCGGGATGCCTGCGGACGTCATCCACGCTGGCCGGCGCAGCCTTGTGTACGGCAAGCGATGTCGCATCCATGACGTTGTAGACCTGCGCACTGAGCATGCGCCGTATGGTTTCGAACAGCAACCGCCGGCCCTTCAAGGTTCGATGGGCCAGCTGCGTTTCGCGGCAATGCTGTGCGAACAGTTCGACCCCCTCCAGTTGCTCCAGGGTCAGCAGGCCGGAACGCACYCCATCGTCAATGTCATGCGCGTTGTAGGCGATTTCATCCGCAAGATTGGCCAGTTGCGCTTCCAGGCCGGGTTGCTGCCAGCGAGGCCCGTCAACCGGCTCCACGAACCGGCGGGCTACGCCGTCCGGCTCGCGAGCCTCTATGTGACGCGCATTGCGCCTTGAGCAGTGCTTGAGGATGCCTTCGCGTGTTTCAAACGTCAGGTTCAAGCCGTTGTATGCCGGATAGCGTTCCTCCAGGGAGTCCACTACGCGCAGGCTTTGCAGGTTGTGCTCAAAACCCGCGCTGTCGGGATTAGAGGCTTTCAGGCAAGCATTCAGGGCGTCCTGGCCGGCATGGCCGAATGGCGTATGGCCGAGGTCGTGCGCCAACGCAATCGCCTCCACAAGGTCTTCGTTGAGTTGGAGCGTGYGGGCGATAGACCTCCCCAACTGAGCCACCTCAAGCGAATGCGTCAGCCGCGTGCGAAACAGGTCACCTTCGTGGTTCAGGAACACCTGGGTTTTGTATACCAGGCGCCGGAAGGCAGTGGAATGCACGATCCGGTCGCGGTCGCGCTGGAACTCCGACCGGGTTGGCGCCGCAGGCTCGGAAAAGCGGCGGCCGCGCGAACGGGAAGGATCACAGGCGTACGGCGGAAAATTCATGAGCTACCCATAAAATTAGCCGGCACGGCCCAATACACAAGCGCAAGCAGCTCCTGAATTGATAGCACACCGTAACGTGCCTGGTGGTTTTTGCCGCTCATGCACAACACATATCTATCACGCTACGCACCATGGCATCAGGTGCGCTGCGAACGGCTGCCTTCCCGGGACCGTCGATCACTACAAACCGTATCTCGCCTGCTTCGGATTTTTTATCCACGCGCATCAGTTCGAGGTAGCGGCCTGCGTTGTCGGTGGTTGACAGCATCGGCCCTCGCACTGGCAGCCCGCATTGCTGCACAAGGCGGGTCAGGCGTTCGGTAAAAGCTTTGTCAACCAGGCCCAAACGCTCCGACAGATGCGCCGCCATCACCATGCCGCAGCCTACCCCTTCACCATGCAGCCACTCTCCATAACCCAGGCCGGATTCAATGGCATGGCCAAAGGTGTGTCCAAAATTCAGGATGGCGCGCAAGCCGGACTCGCGCTCGTCCTGGCTCACGACCCATGCCTTGATTTCGCAGCTGCGCCGCACGGCGTGGGCCATGGCCACGGGGTCCCTGGCGAGCAGGCTTTCCACGTTGGCTTCAATCCATTCAAGGAATGCCATGTCGGCAATGGGGCCGTATTTAATGATCTCTGCCAGGCCCGCACTCAACTCGCGGGAGGGCAGCGTCCCCAAAACGCCAAGATCGCACACCACCTGCAAGGGCTGGTAGAACGCGCCGATCATATTTTTACCCAGTGGGTGGTTGATCGCCGTCTTGCCCCCCACCGATGAATCGACCTGGGCCAACAGGGTGGTAGGAATCTGCACAAAAGGTATACCGCGCATGTAGCTGGCCGCARCAAAACCCGTCATGTCGCCCACCACACCTCCACCGAGCGCAAACAGCACCGTTTTTCGGTCGCAGCCGTTTTCCAGCAAAGCATCAAAAATCGACTGCAGGGTTGGCCAGTCCTTGTGGATTTCGCCATCCGGCAGGGTCACCAGCAGCACCTTGTCATAGTGCGGTTGCAGCGCCCGGGTGAGCTGTGCGGCATACAAAGGCGCCACCGTGGTATTTGACACCACCAGTGCCGTAGCGGCCTTGGGAAGGTCCTGGTACGTGCTGCTGCGCTCCAGAAGTCCGCTGCCAATGACGATCGGATAGCTGCGTTCGCCCAGATCAATCCGGATTTTCGCAACTGCGGAAGGGAAATTTTCTTGCATGGAAGAAGTGTAGAGGCTTCCAACCATTCCACGCCTCGGCGGATTACGGCCGGCCAAGAGGCGGAGCCGCCATCACGCCTGCCAGTTCCAGCTGCATCAATATCATGTTAACCAGTGTGGGAACAGAGGGACGGCCGGTTTCAATGACGAAATGCGCTGTTTCCCGGTAGAGGGAGTCGCGGGCCGCATAAAGGTCCCTGAGTCGAGCCAGGGGATCGGCCACCTGGAGCAAAGGCCGGTTCTGGTCATGGCGCAAACGGCGAAAGACCTCTTCGGGGATGGAGTGCAGGTAAACCACCTGCGACCGATCCCGGAGATGTTCCCGGTTGGCGGGCCGCAACACGGCGCCTCCGCCACTGGAGAGTACGCAGGGCTCGCCCTGCGTCAGCTCGTCAATGACCAGTTGTTCGATATCGCGGAATGCGTCCTCGCCTTCGCGTTCGAAAAATTCCCGGATAGAGCAGCCGATGCGCTGCTCTATCACCTGATCTGAGTCAATGAACCGCAGCCCCATCTTTCGCGCAAGATGCCTGCCGACGGTCGACTTCCCCGACCCTGGCAAACCCACGCAGGCGATTCTCATCGGATGTGCATTCAATTGATCCATGAAACGTCTACGCGCAAGCGTCGTGGAATGACCCACCTGCTTGCGCGTGAAGATAACTGGGCTATTCCACGTGGGCAGGCACTACGCCAAACAGCGGGATCGCCTGACCTGCCCCAACGGACACTTTGCTTTCTGGATTAGCGCAGCGCGCCTCCATTTGTGAGCATTTTGGGGGTCAGGAACACCAGCATCTCCGACTTCGTGGCAGAGCGTGTTCGTTGTTTGAACAGGTTGCCAACACCGGGAAGATCACCCAGGAACGGAACTTTGGTTTCATTGTCGCGGTCATTTTGCTCAAAAATACCACCGATCACCACAGTTCCACCGTTTTCCACGAGTACCTGTGTCTGGATATGCTTGGTATCAATGGCAAAACCATTGGAAGTTTCGCGTCCAACGCTGTCCTTGTTCACGTCAACATTGAGAATGATGTTGCCTTCTGGAGTAATCTGAGGCGTAACCTCCAGCTTCAGATTGGCCTTGCGGAAAGCAATGGACGTCGCACCACTGGAAGTTGCCTGCTGATAGGGCAATTCCGTACCCTGCTCGATCAGGGCCTTGACCTGGTCTGCGGTAATGATTCGAGGGCTGGACACAATTTTGGTTTTGCCGTCTGCTTCCGAAGCAGAAATTTCAAGGTTCAAAAGCCTGGTCATTGACGAATTGAAGAGAGACAGGGCAAACGTGGAAGCTTGAAAACCATTCTGGCCAACGGCGGGCATGCTCAGGAAGTCACCCGCATTGGTTCCGATATTTGAGCCAAGTCGGGGGACTGAGCCTACAGGAACGTTGGGGGCAATATAGGAGTTCCCGAACATGACGTTATTCGTGGTGTTGAATGGCCGACCACCCAGCCTCACACCTAACGATTTACCCCATGAATCAGAGGCTTCGACAATACGTGCTTCGATCAGTACCTGGCGAACCGCCACATCGAGTTTGGCGATCAGTGCCTGTACCTGCTCAAGGCGCGAAGGTATGTCAGTAACAAACAGCTGATTGGTACGCGTCTCTGAAATCACGCTTCCCCGCGGTGAGAGTATTTTGGTYGCGCCGGCTCCAGAGCCCAGTAGCCCCGCCGCAATATCGGCAGCCTTTGCATAGTTAAGTTTGAAGTCCTGTGTACGAAGTGTTTCGAGACTTTGGATCGCGTTCTTGGATTCCAGCTCCAGTTTGTCCTTGGCAGCGAGCTCATCTTTGGGAGCGATCAACAGGACGTTGCCTGTTTTACGCATTCCCAAACCCTTGGCTTGAAGA
>NZ_JBFUBD010000069.1:0-14193 GCF_056405935.1 Polaromonas sp. P1_E3 | reverse complement strand
GCTGTCAGCCGCGGACATCAAGGCGCGTGTTGAGCCCTTGCTGGACCTGGTCGGCCTGAGCGCCCTGGCGGACCGCTACCCGGCGCAGATCAGCGGCGGGCAAAAGCAGCGCGTGGGCATTGCGCGTGCGCTGGCCAACCGGCCCAAGGTGCTGTTGTCGGACGAGGCGACCTCTGCACTGGATCCGGAAACCACAAGGGCCATCCTTGGCCTGCTGCGCCAGATCAACAAGGAATTCGGCCTCACCATCGTGCTGATCACGCACCAGATGCAGGTGATCAAACAGGTGGCCGACCGCGTGGCGGTAATCGACGCCGGCCGCATTGTTGAAAGCGGCCCGGTGATCGATGTTTTCACACGCCCGCAACACGAAACCACACGCAGCCTGATCGCCGAGATCGTGCCGCAAGACTTGCCCGACAGCGTGCTGGCGCGCATACGCACGTTGATGAGCGCCGAGCATCCCGAAGAAGGGCAACTGCTCCGCCTGGCCTTTGCGGGGGACGAGTCGGATCGTCCGCTGCTGTCGGACGTGATCCGCCGCTTCGGCATTGACCTGTCCATCGTGCACGGGCAGGTCGATGAGATCCAGGGCAAGCCTTTCGGTTCACTGGCAGTGTTTGCGCGCGGTGCGCGCGAGCAGCTCAACGCAGCGGTGGCGCATTTGCGCGGCGCCGGTGTGCATGTAGACCAGGTCGGCGGTGAGCTGGCTGTGGGCGGGAGGGTTTAAGTCATGTTCAGCAATTTTTCACAAGCCCTGCTGGAGCTGTTTGTCAGCTCGCTGTGGGAAACCATCGTCATGGTGGGAATTTCCGGCGCGGTCGGTGCGCTCATCGGCATTCCACTCGGCGTGTTTTTGCGGCTCACGGATGAGGGCGGCGTGCTGCAGAACGCGGGCGTGAACCGTGTCGTTGGCGGTCTGGTCAATGCCGTGCGCTCCACGCCTTTCATCATCCTGCTGGTGGCCATCATTCCGCTGACGCGTTTCATCACCGGGTCTTCCATCGGCACAGCGGCGGCGGTGGTGCCGCTCACCATCGCGGCGGCGCCCTTCATTGCGCGGCTGGTGGAAACCTCGCTGCGCGAGGTGGACCACGGGCTGATCGAAGCCGCGCTGGCCATGGGCGCGACCACGCGGCAAATCGTCTTCAAGGTGCTGCTGCCCGAGGCGCTGCCCGGCATCGTCGCGGGACTGACCATCACCTTCGTGAGCCTGACGGGTTATTCCGCCATGGCCGGCGCCATTGGTGGCGGCGGGCTGGGCGACCTGGGTATCCGCTACGGCTACCAGCGCTTTTTGCCTGAAGTCATGCTGGCGGTGGTGCTGGTGCTCATCCTGTTTGTGCAGGCGGTGCAAAGCCTGGGCGACTGGGCCGTCCGCAGGTTGAGCCACCGATGACGCCATCACTCCACAACGCGCGGCGATGTTGATCGCTATGCTTTTGATAGCTGCTCGCGCACGTCCCTATTGGGTTGGAGCCAGATTTACTTCCTGAATGGCCTGAGAGCCGACTTTCAGGTCCACAACAGATTCATTCGTTTCATTCCAGATTCATTCATCTTCAAAAAGGAAACACCGTGAAAAAACGCACCCTCATCCAGTCTGCCCTCGCACTCGCGCTGGCCACCTCCTTCTCCGGCGCCGTTCTGGCGCAAGACAAGCCGCTGAAGATCGGCGTCACTGCCGGCCCGCACGCGCAGATTTTTGAGCAGGTCAAAAAGATCGCCGAAAAAGACGGCCTGAAGATCCAGATCGTCGAGTTCAGCGATTACATCCAGCCCAACGCCGCGCTGGCCGCGGGCGACCTGGACGGCAATAGCTACCAGCACAAGCCTTTCCTCGACCAGCAGGTCAAGGACCGCGGCTACAAGATCGTCAACGTCGGCTATACCGTCAACTTCCCGATCGGCCTCTATTCCAAAAAGGTGAAAAGCCTGGCCGAGCTGAAAGAGGGCGCGCGTTTCGGCATTCCCAATGACCCGACCAATGGTGGCCGTGTGCTGCTGGTGCTGCAGGACAAGGGCCTGATCAAGCTCAAGCCCGAAGCAGGCCTGAAGGCCACGCCGCTGGACGTGATCGAGAACCCCAAGAAGCTGAAGTTTGTGGAGCTCGACGCTGCCCAGCTGCCACGTTCGCTGGACGACCTCGACGCCTCGGCCGTCAACACCAACTATGCGCTCTCCGCCGGGCTGAACCCCAAGGACGCGATTGCCCAGGAAGCCGCCAAGTCACCGTATGTCAATTTGCTGGCCGTGCGTGAGCAGGACAAAGACAAGCCCTGGGTGGCCAAGCTGGTCAAGGCCTACCACTCGGAAGAAATCCGCAAGTACGTGCAGGCCGAGTTCAAGGGCGCTGTGCTGCCCGGGTTCTGAGCGTAGCCAGGCGGAGCGCAAAGCATGAGCCGGTTGCTGACCCTTCCCAATGCCGGCGCCTTGTCGATCCGCGCCAAGGCGCTGGTGTTCGAAGACCCCGGCTCGCTGGCCTTGCTGGAGCGCGTCGACCAGGTCGCGCCGACCGACGCCACCGTCCTGATCATTGGTGAAACCGGCACCGGCAAGGAGTTGTTGGCGCGCCGGATCCACCAGGGCAGCAGGCGCAGCGGGCCTTTTGTAGCGGTGAACTGCGGYGCTTTCAGCGAGTCGTTGATCGATGCCGAACTGTTTGGCCATGAAACCGGCGCCTTCACCGGCGCTGCGCACGCCCGCGCGGGCTGGTTTGAGGCGGCCGATGGCGGCACGCTGTTCCTTGATGAAATTGGCGACCTGTCGCTGAGCCTCCAGGTCAAGCTGCTGCGCGTGCTGCAGGAGCGCCAGGTGGTGCGCATCGGCTCACGCAAGCCGATTGCGCTGGACGTGCGCCTGATTGCGGCAACCAACGTCGACCTGCGCGACGCGGTGAACGCCAGCCACTTTCGCGCCGACCTTTACTACCGCCTGAGCGTGGCCACGCTGGAGCTGCGCCCGCTGTATGAGCGGCCCGGCGACATCCTGCCGCTGGCGCGCCATTTCCTGGCGAGCTACGCCGCGCGCCTGGGCGTCAAGGATGCAAGCCTTTCGCCCGACGCGGAGCAGGCCCTGCTGGCCCATGACTGGCCCGGCAATATCCGCGAGCTGGAAAACGTCATCCATTACGCGCTGATTGTGGCGCCGGCGGCAGCGCTGCATGTCGCAGACCTGCAGGGCATTCACCGCTCTGCACGCCTGGCGTCCCGCGCCGCTCCGCCGGCCGCACCTGTTGCTCCGCCGGAGCCGGCTCCCGTGGTGCAGGGATCAACTGGCGCGGTGCAGGGTGCTGAATCAGACCGTTTGCGCGAGGTGTTGCTGCAGCGCATGAAGCAGGCCGAGCCTGGCTTGTTCGACACCGTCGAGGCCACGCTGGTGAAGACGGCCTTTGAGTTCTGCCATGGCAACCAGGTGCAGACAGCCCACCTGCTGGGCCTTTCGCGCAATGTGCTGCGAACCTTGCTCAAGCGGCATGGCTTGCTCGACCGGCCTGCGCACGCTGATGGCGTGGCAGAAGATCACACCGCTTCCTTGTCACAGTAACTGCAGATGGGGTGCTGTGTTCACAGCAGCCGTTGAACACTTTCCCTCACCCACTCCTGCCAGGCTGTTTCGATTGCAGCAACACGGCGGAAAAACACTCGCCGATGCCCGGTTTTCACTGGCACAAGTCATGCGTAGAAGCTTGTCAGCAGCGTCATTTCTGCCGCCTGTTTTATCAACGACACAAGGAGCTTCTTCATGACAACATTGCCCGTGGACATCCACCCGGTCGCCGGCCGCATTGGCGCCGAGGTGCGCGGCCTGCGCCTGTCGGCCGACCTGCCAGGCGCCACCATCACCGCGCTGAACCAGGCGCTGCTCAAGCACAAGGTGCTGTTCTTTCGCGGCCAGCAGCATCTGGACGACGCATCGCAGGAAGCCTTTGCCAAGCGGCTGGGCGAGCCGGTGCCGCACCCCACGGTGCCGGTGCGCCAGGGCACGGGCTTCATCCTTGAGCTGGATTCGGAACATGGCGGGCGTGCCAACTCCTGGCACACCGACGTGACTTTCGCTGTGGACCCTCCCAAGATATCGGTGCTGCGCGGCGTGGTGATCCCGCCCGCCGGCGGCGACACCGTGTGGGCCAACACGGCGCTGGCTTACCAGGGCCTGCCGCCCGCGCTGCGCGAGCTGGCCGAAAAGCTCTGGGTGATTCATGGCAACGATTACGACTATGCCGCCTCACGCAGCGAAGACGAAGTGTCGAGCGAAGGCATACGGCATTACCGCGAGGTTTTCACCCGCACCTTGCATGAAGCCGAGCATCCGGTGGTGCGCGTGCACCCCGAAACCCGCGAGCGCACGTTGGTGCTCGGCCACTTCGCCAAAAAGCTGGTGGGTTATTCCAGCACCGATTCGCAGCACCTGCTGTCGGTGCTGCAAAGCCATGTGACACGCCTTGAAAACACCGTGCGCTGGCGCTGGATCCAGGGCGACGTGGTGATCTGGGACAACCGTGCCACCCAGCACTACGCCATCAACGACTACGGCGATCAGAAGCGCATCGTGCGCCGCGTCACGCTGGCCGGCGACGTGCCGATCAGCGTGGACGGCCGCCGTTCACGCGTGCATGGGAAGTCGGCGCAGCCTGCTGGCGCCGGCAAGACTTCAGCGGCACCCGTGGCTGTCGCTGCTTAATAACGGAAGTTATCCAACTGAGGCTGCGCAGTGGAGAGGCAGCCCCTTCGCAGTATCTGGGGAAACTAGGAAGGGCATGCGTCTACTGCTCTACGGTGACTTGATTAAAGAACCATTGGGGCACGTGGACCCGCAACGATTGGTACTTCTTCAATATCTTCTTCGCTGTTTTCCGGGGTGCGAAATGGGTGAAGTCGAACTCGTAACCTGTGGGGGTGCCCCCATGGCCCTCGGTAGGAACGGGGTCTGCATCCACTAAGTCTTCCGCCTCTTTCACGGTGAGGCCCATTTCAGCAGCTAAGGCCTCTGCCAATGACATCTTTGGGGCGTCGTCTTGGTCGTCGTCACTCCAGCCATAGTCCAGTTTGGCCTGGATTACCTTGCAGTGATATTCCCCGAAAGTAGCCAATCCCATCCGCTCAAGGGTTAGCTGCGCCTCAATGTCAATCTGGTGGCCCGAGTATGGGCGCTCTGTATCGATATTCATGCCTATGTGACCTTGAATATCAAGCACCCACACACTGCCTGATTCGGGTGTCTCCATCATGGACAGGTCGAAAGGCATATAGATTTCGTCGATGCCATCGCCGTTGGTGCTTGCCATTTCGCTTGCGGTGTCGTTGTCATTTACGGCTACGTTGTCGATGTAGTCGCGCAGTACATCCTCGAACTTATCTTCAGACATATGAACGTGCACGGCAGGTATGCACTGCTCCAGCACTGATTTAAGCATTGGAGCAAGCGATGCCGCGGAGTGCCCCACATTTAAGTCATCGGCAMGGGTTGCAAGCATGGGCTGGTTCAAGGCCACATGTTTGACCCTGCCTAGGTCTTGGTGTTCAGCACCGCTGGTAACCGCCGCCTGGTAGGCGGCAAGGGACTTGTATCCAAGTACTGCAGCCACGAGCTGATGCGCATGGCCGAGTTTCAAGGGGAACTTGGAGTTTGCGCTGATTTGGCGCAGAGTATACGAGAGGGTTGGTAGGTCAACAGCCATTGCAATTCTCCTGGTTGACACGGGACAATCGAGCGATTACTTGACCCGCGCCCAGCGAATTCGCAAGGGGTGGACAAAAATAGAAACTYACCGGAAACCTGTCTTTGTTGAGCCGCTCGAAGCTCAGGCGGACGCCTTAAGCATTAATTCTGCGCTTCGTGTTTTAAGTCGTCAAGCCACTCGCATTTCCAGGGAACGCGTTAGGGAATAATCAGCTGCCCAGCAGGGCTGATAAGGGAGGCACAGTTCATATGGCACAGGCAATCAGCAAGTTCTTCAGGGACCTAGGACTTCCATTCCACAATGACCGATGGTCTTGGGGAGCCCAACAAGGCGATGTGCTCCTGGTCACATGAGCATTCCTTAAAAGAAAAGCATGTCACTGTGTTGCATACCGGGGTCCGCTATGAGGGTTATCAGCATTCAGTATCCCCGGGACTTGATGAACGAATCGTTCAGCTTGAGCGTGTCTGGAGCGGAGGTATTGCCGCCTATACCGTGATGGCCAACGCGATTGACACGACAGTGTTTGGCCTGGCCATCAAGGACTATCGGGAAGACGCAGTTTTTGCCATCAAGGAGCTGGTATCTGGCGAAGACGGTGCAATCTTGGCGGTACTTGGTGGCGTCAGGCGACTTTCTGCGCCTTGACGGTGAACTGGTTAGCCGGCCGGTCCAGGCCGAGGTTTTCGCGCAGCGTGCTGCCTTCGTATTCGGTACGGAAAATGCCGCGGCGCTGCAGCTCGGGAATCACCAGGTCGACAAAATCGTTGAGCGATTCGGGCAGCACCGGCGGCATGACGTTAAAGCCGTCAGCGGCGCCGTTTTCAAACCATTCCTGTATCTTGTCTGCAATGGTCTCTGGCGTGCCCACCACCACCCAGTGGCCGCGTGCGCCGGCCAGGTATTCGTAGAGCTGGCGCACCGTGAGTTTGTCGCGCCGGGCCAGTTCCAGCACCACATGCGCGCGACTGTTCTGGCCCTTGGGCGGCTCGGGAATATAGGGCGGCGGGGCGTCCAGGTCCCACTTCGTGAGGTCTTCGCCGGGCCAGAAGGGGGCGATGGTGTTGAGGCCCACGGAAGGATGAATGAGTTTTTGCAGCTCGGCCCACTTGGCTTCAGCTTCGGCCTGCGTGCGGCCGATCACGGGCGAGATGCCGGGCAGGATCAGCAACTGCTCGGGCCGGCGGCCGTATTTGGCCAGGCGGCCTTTCACGTCGCGGTAGAAGGCCTGCGCCTCGGCCAGGCTGGTCCAGGCCGTGAAGATGGCTTCGGCGGTGGCGGCAGCCAGCTCGCGCCCAGGCTCGGACGAGCCGGCCTGCACGATGACCGGGTAGCCTTGCGGCGGCCGCTCCAGGTTCATCGGGCCTTGCACCTTGAAGTATTTGCCGCTGTGGTTGATCTCGTGCAGCTTGGCCGGGTCAAAGTAGCTGCCGGTCTCCGGATTGCGAATGAAGGCATCGTCCTCGAAGCTGTCCCACAGGCCCTTCACCACGTCGATGAACTCGTGGGCCTGCTCATAGAGGACTTCCGGGTCGGGGTGCTTGTCGAGCCCGAAATTACCGTAAACATTGTCGGCGCCCGTGGTCACGACGTTCCAGGCGGCGCGGCCTTTGCTGATGTGGTCCAGCGAGGCGAACTTGCGCGCCAGCAGGAAAGGGTCTTCATAAGTGGTGGAAGCTGTCGCCACGAAGCCGATGTGTTTGGTGACGGCCGACAGGGCCGCCCACAGCGTGACGGGTTCGAAATAGGACACACGGCCCTGGCGGCTGAAGGCTTCGTCCGTGCCGTGGAAGGCGACGCCTGGGCTGTCGGCCACAAACACCTGGTCGAACAGGCCGCGCTCGGCGGTTTTGGCGACGTCGATGTAGTGGTCGATGTTGACGCCCGAATCAACCTGGGAGCCGGGGTGCCGCCAGGCCGCGATATGGTGGCCTGTGGCCATGATGAATGCGCCCAGGCGCAGTTTGCGTTGAGTCATGAGGGATGTCTTTCTTTTGGTAACGGAGTCAGCTGTGGGAGGAGACTGTTTTCCACGCGGTGAAGTGGCGCTCCAGCGCCTGGAGCGCAAAGTTCAGCGTGACCCCAATGGCCGTGATGGCGATGATCCCGAAGTACATGTCGGCGATCAGGAAACTGAACTGGGCGTAGATGATCAGGTAGCCCAGCCCGGCTTTGGCACCCACCATCTCGGCAGCGATCAGCACCAGCATGGCGGAGGCCGCCGCCAGACGGATACCCACAAAAATGGTCGGTACGGAAGCCGGAAGGATCACTTTCAGGAACAGCTGGCGCGGTGTCGCACCCATGGTGCGTGCCGACTTCACGAGCAGCGGATCCACCTGCCGCACGGCCGAGATGGTGTTGAGCAACAGCGGCCAGGCGCAGGCATACACCACGATGGAAACCTTGGACACCTCGCCAATACCCAGCAGCAGCAAAAACACCGGGAGCAGTGCCAGCGGCGCTGTGTTGCGCAGCAACTCAATCAGCGGATTGAGCGTGTTGCCCAGGCGCCGGTACCAGCCGATGGCCAGGCCCAGCGGAATGGCGAGCACGATGGCCAGCACCAAACCGCCGAGCGAGCGCGCCAGGCTGATGGAGGTGTGCTCCCAGAGCTGGCCGTTCAGGGCCAGCGCCCAGCCGGCGGCGAGCACCTCGCTGAGCGGCGGCAGGAAGGTCGGGTCGGTGAGGCCCAGGCGAGGCGCCAGTTCCCACAGCAAGGCCAGCGCCACGATCAGGCCGGAGCGCCAGGTGGCATTGGCAAGCTGCGCCTGCAAGCGTTTCCAGGGCGCCGCGTGAAGCGCCAGCGGTGCGGCACCTGCGTTGAGGGTGATGTCAGACATGGGCGATTTCCTTGAGGATGGGTTGTGAGGAAATACGGGCGCGGCGCTCGCGGCGGGCAGATGCCACCTCGTCGTGCAGCTGCGACCAGATCTCGTGGCGCAGCTCGCCGAACAGCGGCAGCGAGCGCACGTCGTCGGTGCCGCTGCGCAAGGATTCGGGGATGTCCACGATCTGCTTGATGCGGCCCGGCCGGGTGGTCATGATGGCCACGCGCTGGCCCAGCACCACGGCCTCGTCAATGCCGTGCGTGATGAACACAATCGTCTTGCCGGTGCGTTGCCAGATTTCGACCAGCTCTTCCTGCAGCGTCTCGCGTGTCTGCGCATCGAGTGCGGCAAAGGGCTCGTCCATCAGCAGCACCTGGGGTTCGTAGGCCAGGCTGCGCGCAATGGCCACACGCTGTTTCATGCCGCCCGAGAGTTCATGCGGGAAGCGGTTGGCAAAGTCCGTCAGGCCCACGAGTTCCAGGTAGTGCGCGGCCTTCTCGCGCCGGGCGCGTTTGCCGACGCCCGCCACCTCCAGCCCAAAGGCCACGTTGTCCAGCGCGCTGAGCCAGGGGAAGAGGGCATATTGCTGGAACACCACGCCGCGGTCGCGCGCCGGCCCGGTGACGGGCTGGCCGTCAATCAGCATGCGGCCGCTGGTGGGCAGCGCCAGGCCGGCCAGCAGGTCGAGCAGGGTAGATTTGCCGCAGCCGCTGGGCCCGACCAGCACGAGGAATTCGCCCGGGCGCACGTCCAGTGTCACGTCGTGCACGGCGACAAACAGTTTGGCGGCGCCACCGTCGTCAGCGCGAACAACGAACTCCTTGCTGACGTTTTCAAAGCGGATCTTGGCGGCGCTCATTTGGCGGCCGCCAGTTTGTCGCCGCTGTTGGCGTAGGGATTGAAGGCGTTGGTGTACAGGTCTGTGGGCTTGACCTGGCCGGGCTTGAGCAATCCGTCCTTGACCAGCCAGTCGATCCAGATCTGCAGCTCTTTGTCCTTGATCACGCCGCCGGTGCCTGCCACGCCAGTACTCTTCCAGTACTGGATGGTGTCGGCGGTCTCGGCGCGCTTGCGGCCTTCGATGATCCTGACGAAGCGCGCCCGCACCTCGGCGGGCGGGGTGTTGCGTGCCCACTCAATGGAGCGCGCCAGCGCTGACACCAGGTGGCGGCTGGTGTTGGGGTTTTGTTCGATGAACTTGTTGTGCAGGACGATGGAGCCTGCCGTGAAGTTGCCATACAGGTCGCGGTCTGTGAACAGCGGGCGTATGCCGCCGCGCTCCCGCGCCTTGTCGCGCAGCACGCCGCCCAGGGTGGTTACTTCTACATGGCCCTGGCGCAGCGCCTGCTCGCCGGTCACCGGGGGCGTGACGACCAGAGTCACCTGCTTGGCTTCCGCCTCACTGAGCCTGGCGCGCTCCAGGTATTCGCGGACCATGAACTCGTGGTGTGCGCCCAGCGTGTTCACGGCAACCTTCTTGCCGATCAGGTCGCGCGCCGATTTGATCGGGCTGTCTTCCTTGACGTAGTAGCCGCTCCAGGTGTTTTCGTCCACACCGTAGTAGCCGAGCACGGCCTTGATCGGCGCCTTCTTGGCCAGCAGCTTGACGACCGCACCGTTGAAGGCACCGCCCAGGTCGACATCGCCGGTGACCACGGTCTGGATGTCCTGCGGGCCGCTGATGGTGTTGCCCACCCATTTGGCCTTGAGCGGCGCAAGGTAGCCCAGGTCTTCTGCCAGTTCGATCCAGGTGACCTGGCCGGCCCAGCCCTGGTAGCGGATTTCGGATTTTTCCAGAGGCGGGGCGGCATGGCTCTGGGTGGCCAACAGGCTGAAAGACAAAGCGGCGAGGCCGAGTAAGCGCGTGATGTTCATGGCATGAGGAGTGAGTGGTTGACGCGCTCAACAACGCAGCATCCATGCCAGTGATTCAGGGCGGATTTCGGTGGTTTTGGCGAGGTTGGGCAGCCTGGCTGTTGCATCCGGAACAGCCGCGTGGTGATTCGCAGGCAGCAGCTGCGCGATTCGGTGCAGACGCTCCTCAAGTGCGATTCGGATTTAAGAAACTCGGTTTTGTACTTTGGATTTTTGCGTCGCGGCAGCGGAACCGGTGGCGGCACCGTCCGTTTTGTGAGAGCACGGCTCAAGCAGGCGCCGCAGGTAGGGTGCCGTGCGGCTGTCCGGCGACTTGCACAGCTCCGCCGGTGGCCCGGCGGCCACGATGCGACCGCCTTGCTCGCCGGCGCCGGGACCCACGTCGATGACCCAATCGGCGGCGGCCACCACGCGCAACTCGTGCTCCACCACGATCACCGTGTTGCCGGCGTCGACCAGGCCCTGAAGTTGCGCCATCAGTTTGTCCACGTCGGCGGGATGCAGGCCTGTGGTGGGCTCGTCCAGCACGTACAGGGCGTCACCTCGCTGAGCGCGCTGCAACTCGGTCGCGAGCTTGATGCGCTGGGCTTCGCCGCCCGACAGCTCGGTCGCGGGCTGGCCCAGGCGCAGGTAGCCCAGGCCGATGTCCCGCAGCAGGGCCAGGGGTTTGAGCACGGCCGCTTCGCCCGCGAAGAAATCGCAGGCCTGCTCGACCGTCATTCGCAATACCTCGGCGATGTTCTTGCCTTGCCAGGTGACTTTCAGTGTCTGCTCGTTGTAGCGCGCGCCGTGGCAGCTGGGGCAGGGCGCGTAGACGCTGGGCATGAACAGCATTTCGACGCTGACGAAGCCTTCGCCCTCGCAGGTGTCGCAGCGGCCTTTGGCCACGTTGAAAGAGAAGCGGCCCGCGTCGTAGCGCCGGGCGCGCGCGGCCTTGGACGCGGCAAACAGCTTGCGCACGTGGTCGAACAGGCCGGTGTAGGTGGCCAGGTTGGAGCGCGGCGTGCGGCCTATAGGTTTCTGGTCCACGCGCACCAGGCGGCGCAGGGTTTCCATGCCGGCGTGCAGCCTCCCGCGCGTCTCAGAGGCCACGCTGGGCCCCGCCTCATCGCCGTCTTCTTCGGGCTCTTGTGCCTCATGGCCCAGGTGGGCGCAGACCAGTTCGACCAGGGCCTGGCTGACAAGGCTGGATTTGCCCGAACCTGAGACACCGGTCACGGCGGTCAGCACGCGCAGCGGAAAGCGCGCGTCCAGCCCGTGCAGGTTGTTGCGGGTGATGCCGCGCAGCTCCAGCCAGCCGGCGGGCGCGCGTGGCGTGCGGGCCTGCTGCACCGCGCCGGCGAACAGGTAATGCGCCGTTTGCGAATCGGCCAGGCCCTGCAGGCCGGCGGGCGGTCCGCTGTAAAGAATGCGGCCACCGTGCTCGCCGGCCAGCGGCCCGACGTCGACCAGCCAGTCGGCGCGCCGCATCATGTCCAGGTCGTGCTCGACGACGAACAGCGAGTTGCCTGAGCGCCTGAGCTGGTCTAACGCCAGCAGCAGCGCTTCGCTGTCGGCGGGGTGCAGCCCGGCCGAAGGCTCGTCCAGCACATAGACCACGCCGAACAGATTGGAGCGTATTTGCGTGGCCAGGCGCAGTCGCTGCAGCTCGCCGGGCGACAGCGTGGGCGTGGCTCGGTCCAGCGAGAGGTAGCCCAGGCCCAGTTCGCGCAGGGTGGCGATGCGCGCGAGCAGGTCCTGTGCGATGCGCTGGGCGGCAATGCGTTTTTCTTCCGACAGGTTGGGCGTGCGCCGCACGTCGCTGGCGCCTTCGTGGGCGGCGCCGCCGCCGGCTACGCGCCGCGCCGTGTCTTTTTTGGCCGCATCGCGGCTCAGGCTTGCGCGGCCGGGCTTGGTGCGCGCATCGGCGCCCTCGAAACGGCCCGCGGCCACCGGCCCCAGCACGTCGGCCAGACGATCAAGCGGCATCCGCGAGAAACTGCCGATGTCCAGGCCCGCGAAGGTTACCGACAGAGCCTCGCGCTTGAGGCGCTTGCCTTCGCACACGGGGCAGAGGCTGCCGGCCATGAAGCGGGACACCCGCCTTTTCATCAGCGCGCTTTGTGTGGTGGCGAAGGTGTGCAGCACATACTTGCGCGCGCCGGTGAAAGTGCCCTGGTAGGCCGGTTCTGTCTTGCGGCGCAGCGCGGCCCGGGTTTCGGCCGGCGTGAAGCCGGGGTAGACCGGCACCGTCGGCTGCTCTTCGGTGAAGAGTATCCAGTGGCGGTCTTTTTTGGGCAGATCGCGCCAGGGCGTGTCCACGTCGTAGCCAAGGGTCACGAGGATGTCGCGCAGGTTCTGCCCGTGCCAGGCCGGTGGCCAGGCCGCGACGGCCCGCTCGCGTATGGTCAGCGAGTCGTCGGGCACCATGAGTTTTTCCGTCACCTCGAACACATGGCCCAGGCCGTGGCAATGGGGACAGGCGCCTTGCGGCGTGTTCGGCGAAAAGTCTTCGGCGTAGAGCATGGGCTGGCGCGGCGGGTAACTGCCGGCGCGCGAATACAGCATGCGCACAAAACTCGACAACGTGGTAACGCTGCCGACGGAAGAACGTGCCCCCGGCGTGCCGCGCTGCTGCTGCAGCGCCACGGCGGGCGGCAGGCCCTCGATGGAGTCGACGTCCGGCACGCCGACCTGGTCGATCAGCCTGCGGGCATAAGGCGCGACCGATTCAAAATAGCGCCGCTGCGCCTCGGCATACAGGGTGCCGAAGGCCAACGAGGATTTTCCCGAACCCGATACGCCGGAGAACACCACCAGCGCATCGCGCGGAATGTCGACGTCGATGTTGCGCAGGTTGTGCTCTCGCGCGCCGCGCACGCGCACCAAGCGGCCGGCTGCGTTGGCCGGTGAAGCTTCCAGCCCGGCCTTGCTGCTGCCGTGGTTCCGAGTGGGCCAGTCCATCAGCCATCCTCCCGGGGCGTGTCCCGGCGCGGGCCACGCTGGCGCAGCAGCAGGCCCAGCCCGACGAAGCCGAGCGCGACGGCGCCGTAAATGGCCAGCTGCTGTGTGAACGGGGGCGGGCCGCGCCGTGCCCGGGCGTACAGGGGCGCTTCATCTTCCGGAAATCCCGCAACCGGGGGCGCCGGTTCAGCGGGTGCGGAGGCGCGGGCAGCGGCGCCGCCCGGTGCGGATGCCTCGCTTGCTTTACTCTTCGTGGCCAGTGAACCATGGTCATGCGCATACACCCAGGTGAACTCGGCCCCCAGCAAAAAAATCTGCGCCGAGTAATACACCCAGACCAGCAGCACCACCAGCGAACCGGCTGCGGCGAACGACGATGTCACGCTGCTTTTGCCGATGTAAAAGCCAATCAGCGCCTTGCCGATCTCAAACAGCACGGCCGTCACCGCGGCGCCCGCCCAGACGTCGCGCCAGCTGACTTTGGCCTGCGGCATGACCTTGAAAATCATGGCAAACAGGATGGCGGCGACGCCCAGGGAGACCGTGCTGTTGATGATTTGCAGCAAGGCTTCAGCGCCCGGGAAAAGGCCTGTCACCCAGCCGCCGAAAGCCGCCACGCCCGCGCTGACAACCAGCGACACCGACAGCAGGAAACCCAGGCCCAGGATGAAACCCAGCGAGAGCAGGCGGCTGCGCAGGGTTGCCCAGATGCCGGTGGTTTTTTCGGCCGGCGGCACGTCCCACACGCGATCGAGCGCGCTTTGCAGTTCGGCAAAGACGGTCGTGGCGCCGATCACCAGCACCACGATGCTGATGGCCGTAGCCACCAATCCCTTGGTGGGTTTGTTGGCGTTCTCGATC
>NZ_JBFUBD010000068.1:0-14477 GCF_056405935.1 Polaromonas sp. P1_E3 | reverse complement strand
GACGGGTCTGCCCCGGCTCATGCACCGAGGACGGAAAGGCCGGCACGTTGGGCGCATTCGGATAGCCTTGCGGCTCAAAGCAGAGACTTTGCTGCTGCACATACCGCCTGTCACCCTTCCCCGGCCCACCGGCCAGCGGCTCACCAGCCACAAGGCCAGTGTAGAACTGCATGGTGGGCTCAGTCGACCAGACTTCCATCACACGTCCGCTCTCAGGTGCGCTGACCCGGGCGCACAGTGCCAGCGCGCCATCGTTGGCGGAAGAACGGTCAATCTCAAAACAGTCGTCGTACCCTGCGATGCCATCCACTGTGTCTGAAGCCTGTATTTGCGTTTGCAAGGTCACCGGCTTGCGCAAGTCAAACGGCGTTTCTTCCACCGGCAGCAACTGGCCCGTGGCAATCAGCTCAGGTGTCATTGCGAAATAGCGGTTTGCGAAAATCGTGACCTCGTGCGCCAGCGCGCTGCGACTCGCCGGGCCCTCGAGATTGAAGAACGCGTGCGTGGTGAAATTGGCTACGGTAGGCGCATCCAGTGCCGTCGCCTTGTAGTCGAGCACCAGTTCATTCGCATCCGTCACGCGATACGTCACGCGCAAGTCAAGGGTTCCGGGGAACCCCTCCTCCCCATCGGCAAATAAGTAACGCATCTCCACGCTGGAGCCGTCGTGCTGCACCGCATCGAACACCTGGAAGCGCGAGCCGCGCAGGCCGCCGTGCAGGCAGTGCGGACCATTGTTGGCGGCCAACTGATGTTCCTGGCCGCCCAGCATGAAGCGCGCGTTCTCTATGCGTCCGGCAAAGCGCCCCACAAAGGCGCCCACGGAGGGTGCGCCACCCACCACGCCTTCGATGCTGTCGTAACCCAGCACCACGTCGCCAAGATGTCCATCGCGGCCGGGCACCAGAATCTGCTCGATCTTGGCGCCGTAGTTAGTCACGCAGACCGTCATTCCCTGCTGGTTGCGCAGTATGAACAACCCGACGGACTTGCCGTCGATCTCGCGCACAAACCGCGCAGGGTCAAGCAGCGTGACGGTATTCAACTCGCTCACTTGGCAATAATGGTCAGCAGTTCTTCGCGCGTGGTCGGATCGGCCATGTATTTTCCGTACAGTGGCCCCATGCGCCTGACCATGGGCGAGGCGTCCCTGACCTTGACGAACTGCGAGCCCTGTTTGGTCGTTGTCTCCAGGGCAGCGGCAACCCGCTTGTTCCACAACTCGCGCATCAGAATGGCCGACTTGGCACCCGCATCGGCGAAAGCGGCCTTGTCTTCCTTGCTGAGCTTGTCCCAGAGTTTCGTCGACACCACCAGTGCTTCGGGCGAGATCACATGGTTGGTCATATAAACGTTTTTGGCCACCTTGTAATGCCCTGTGGACTCATACGAAGGCAGGTTGTTCTCGGCGCAATCCACCTTACCCTGCTCAAGGGCGCCCAACACGTCCTTGAAAGGCAAGGCCACAGGCTTGGCCTCCATGAGCTTTACCATTTCGATGTAAACCTCGGACTGTTGCACCCGGATGTTCATGCCGGCCAGGTCCCTGATGTTGCCAACGGGTTTGACGCAGTAAAAAGAACGTCCACCACCGTCGTACCAGCCCAGCACAACGAAGCCGGCCGCCTTCAGGTTGGCGGAAAACCGTTCACCGAGCTTGCCGTCCAGGTGGCGGAACATGTGCGCGGAGTCAGTGAACAGAAAAGGGAGGTTCAGTACCTTGATGCCCGGCACGGCATCCGACAGCGGGCCGGAGCTGAACTCGGCCACGTCAATCTCGCCGCTCTTGAGCATCTGCACGGCCTTCGGCTGGTCGCCGAGTGCGCCGCTGTTGAAGAGTTCGATGTTATAGCGGCCACCAGTGCTCTTGGCGACCTGCTCCACAAAACTCTTCATGGCCTCCGAAACCGGGTAACCGTCGGGATGGATGTTCCATGCGCGCAGCTTGGTCTGCGCCATGGTTACGCTCGCGCATAGCGCAAAAGAGAGGCACACAAGCCCCTTGAATGAAGTCCGCATTTTTGTCTCCTGGCATGGGTGATAACGGTCAGCCTCTAGCGGGCTGACTCGTCTTTTTCAACGTTTGATCCCTTCCCTGATGTTCACACGGATGGACGCACCTGATTAAAAAGAATCCAATGATATCGTCACTAAATCACGCAACGTTTTTTTCAGTCCAGTTTGATGTTCGCATCCGCAACAACTTTGGCCCAGCGGCTGCGTTCCTGGTTAAAAAACGCGTCCTGCTGCACAGGTGTCATCGTCACGACCTCGGCGCCCTGCCCCGCCAGCTTGGCGCGGATGTCAGGACTGCGGATGATCTTGATGATCTCCGTGTTGAGGCGATTGATGATGGCTGCAGGCGTTCCATTGGCCACAAGCATGCCCTGCCAGGTGCCGGACTCGAAATTGGCAAGGCCCTGCTCGGCCAGCGTAGGTACATTGCCGATCAACGGCATGCGTGTACTTTTGGAAACTCCCAGAATTTTCAGCTTCCCGCTTTGCACATGCGGCAAAGTAGCAAGCATGCCGTTCATGAGTATCTGCGTTTGCCCGGCGATGGTGTCGCTGACAGCTTGTGAGCCGCCCTTATAAGGAATGTATTGCCACTTGGCTTTGCTGGCGCGTTCTACTGAAACGCCTGCGAGGTGCGGGGCACTGCCCATGGCCGTTACGGCAAAGTTCAGGTCAGACTTGTGCGAGAGCGCCACCAGTTCTTTCAGGTTATTGGCAGGTACCGAGGGATGCACCACCAGCAAATGCGGTGAATACGCGAGCATGGTGACGCCGCGCAGGTCCTTGGACGGGTCAAAGCCCAGCTTCGTATAAACCGAAGGACTGATGGCCAACGCACCGGTGTCGCACAACAGCAAGGTGTACCCGTCGGGCGCGGATTTGGCAACGATATCGGCGCCGAGATTTCCATTGGCGCCGGCCTTGTTGTCCACAATCACTGATTGCTTGAGCGCCTCGGACAGTGGTTGGGCAATCGCACGCGCGATGATGTCGGAAGATCCGCCGGGCGGGTAAGGTACCACCAGGCGAATGGGTTTGGACGGCCACGAAGCCTGTGCGCTCACGGCGCCGGCCCCCAAAGCCAACGAAGCGGCCATAAGCTCTCGTCGATTGATAGGCATGTTTATCTCCGGATGTATATAGAAGCGGTGGCCTCCACCAGCTGCGCCTTGAGCCTCTTTGGGCTCTTTATGGCGGATGCGTTATGCGACTTCGTGGTTGCCCAGAAGTTCAAGTGCTCGCACCAGAGCGGAATGGTCCAGGTCCTGCATGCCGTTGGCGGCACATGCTTGCATGAGCTGGGCCGCACCGGCTGTTTGCGRCAGGGCCAGGCCCAGGGTACGAGCGCCGCTGAGAGCGAGGTTCAAATCCTTCTGGTGCAGGCCGATACGGAAACCAGGCGCAAAAGTGCGCTTGATCATGCGCTCGCCATGCACTTCCAGGATACGCGACGAGGCAAAGCCGCCCATCAGAGCCTGACGCACCTTGGCCGGGTCTGCGCCAGCCTTGCTGGCAAACAGCAGCGCTTCGCCGACGGCTGCGATGTTCAGCGCCACGATGATCTGGTTGGYCACYTTGSMGGTCTGSCCRTCSCCGTTGCCGCCCACCAGCGTGATGTTYTTKCCCATCAATTCAAACAGCGGCTTGACGAGGTCAAACGCCGCCTGGGGGCCGCCCACCATGATGGTCAGGCTCGCGGCCTTGGCGCCGACTTCGCCGCCCGACACCGGTGCGTCGAGGTAGTCGCAACCCAGCGCGTTGATCTTCTTGGCGAACTCTTTGGTGTCCATCGGCGAGATGGAGCTCATGTCGACCACGGTCTTGCCTTTGGTCAGCGCCTGCGAAACACCGCCTTCGCCGAACAGCACCTTGGCCACGTCGGGCGTGTCGGGCAGCATCAGGAAGATGATGTCCGCCTGCTTGACCACGTCGGTGATCGAATCGCAGGCCTTGCCTTTGCCGGTCAGCAGCTCAGCCGGCACCTTGCCCAGCGTGGTCATGAAAACTTCGTGCCCTGCCGCGATCAGGTGCGCCGCCATGGGGTTGCCCATGATGCCCAGGCCGATAAAACCAAGCTTGCTCATAAAAAATGCTCCTTGTTCGTAAAAAATAGCGGCGGCCCCGGACGTGCAGCCCGGGATGACAGAAAAATCAGGCGAGGTATTTGTCGCGCAGGGCCTGCGTAGCGCCACGGAACACGCCGAGGTCACTGCCGACGCCGACAAAAGTCGCGCCCATCTCCATGTAGCGGCGTGCGTCGGCTTCCACCGGCGCCAGGATGCCGACCGGCTTGCCGTGCGCCTTGGCGGCGGCAAAAATCTTCACCATGGCTGCCTGCACTTCCGGGTGGCCGGCATTGCCAAGGTGGCCCAGGCCGGCGGCCAGGTCGGACGGACCGACAAACATGCAGTCCACGCCCGGGGTGGCGGCAATCTCGTCAGCCGCCGCCGTGCCCGCAATGCTTTCGATCTGCACCATCACGCAGATGTGGTCGTTGATGGACTTGAGGTAGTCCGGCACCGTGCCGTACTTGTTGCTGCGCTGGGACACCGAGACACCGCGAATGCCTTGGGGCGGATACCGCGTGGCCGCAACGGCGCTGGCGGCCTGCTCGGCGCTTTCGACGAAGGGAATCAGGAAGTTGTAGAAGCCGGCGTCGAGCAGGCGCTTGAGCTCGACCGAGTTGTTGCTGGTGGGGCGCACCACGGGTGCACTGACACTGTCCTTCAGCGCCATCAGCTGCGGGATGTAGGTGGCCATGTCGTTGGGCGAATGTTCACCGTCGAGCAGGATCCAGTCGAAGCCGGCCACACCCAACACCTCGGTGGTGATGGCGTTCGACAGCGAGGACCAGCAGCCAATCAGTTTTTTGCCGGCGAGCAGATCGCGTTTGAAGCTGTTGGGAAAGGACTGGTAAGGCGTGGTTTGTGTCATGGTGGTGTGCTGTTGTTTCTCAAAAATTTCGGCTTATTCGGCCTTGATGTTGGCGGCCTTGATGACCTTGGCCCACTTGTCGACCTCGGCCTTCTGGTAGGCGAGCAACTGCGCCGGCGTCATGTTTGACGGCTCCATGCCGAACACCTTGAGCTTGGCCTGCACATCAGGCTGGGCCAGCACCTTCATCACCTCGGCATGCAGGCGGTCGACCACGGGCTGCGGCGTGTTCGCGGGAACAAACAAGGCCTGCCAGGACACCATGTCAAAGCCCTTCTGGCCGCTCTCGGCGATGGTTGGCACCTCGGGAAAGCCAGGCACGCGCTGGCTGCCGGTGACGGCAATCGGGCGCAGCTTGCCGCTCTGGATGTGCGGGCCCACGATCAGGCTGGTGTCGAACATCATGTCGAGCTGGCCCCCTATCAGGTCCTGCACCGCGGGCGCCGAGCCCTTGTACGGCGCATGCGTGAACTTGACGCCCGACTGGCTGGCCAGCAGCTCCAGCGCCATGTGCGGTGAGGTGCCGATGCCCGGCGAGCCAGAGCTCAGGCCGCCGTTCTTGGCGCGGGCGGCTTTGAGCACGTCGTCCAGGGTGCGCAGCGGGCTGCTGGCCGGCACCACCAGCAGCAGCGGGCTCACGCCCAGCATAGCGACCGGAGCGAAGGATTTGACAGGGTCGTAGCCGATATTGCTGGTGTAGAGGCTGACGTTGATCGAGTGTGAGCTGATGGTGCCGCCCAGCAGCGTGTAGCCGTCTGCCGGTGCGCGCGACGCAATGGCCGAACCCACGCTGCCACCGGCGCCGCCCTTGTTGTCGATGACGATGGGCGTGCCCAGCGCGGTCGACAGCGGCTGCGCGATCAGGCGGGCCAGCGTGTCGGTGTTACCGCCGGGCGGGAACGGCACAACATAGGTAATGGCCTTGCCAGTGGGCCAGGCCCCTTGTGCAAATGCAGAGAGGGCCGACAGGCCGCCGGCAGCTGCGGCGATGGCAGTGTGAATCAGGGTACGGCGTTGCATGGTGATGTCTCCTTGTGTGTTTTGAGCGAAAAGTCAGGTCACGGGTGCGGGGTTGAACAGCACCAGCGCGTTGTGCAGCTTCCAGTGCTCGGCCCAGGTCTTTTTGCGGCCACTGGCCACTTCGAGCATGAGGTGGAACATCTCCCAGCCCACGTCTTCGATGCTGGCGTCGCCGTCGGCAATGCGACCGGCGTTGATGTCCATCAGGTCGTGCCAGCGGCGCGCCAGGTCGCTGCGGGTGGCGACCTTGATCACCGGGCATTCGGCCAGGCCGTAAGGTGTGCCGCGGCCGGTGGTGAACACATGCAAATTCATGCCGGCGGCGAGCTGCAAGGTGCCGCAGATGAAGTCGCTGGCCGGTGTGGCGGTGTAGGTCAATCCCTTGCGCTTGAGCTTTTCACCGGGCGCCAACACGCCGCTGATGGGCGAGCTGCCGGACTTGACGATGGAGCCCATGGCYTTTTCGACGATGTTGGACAGGCCGCCTTTTTTGTTGCCGGGCGTGGTGTTGGCGCTGCGGTCCACTTGGCCTTTTTGCAGGTAGGCGTCGTACCAGGCCATCTCGCGAATCATGGCCTGCGCTACTTCCGGCGTGGTCGCGCGCGAGGTGAGCTGGTCAATGCCGTCGCGGACCTCGGTGGTTTCTGAAAACATCACGCTGGCACCGGCGCGCACCAGCAGGTCGGTGCAAAAGCCGACCGCCGGGTTGGCGGTGACGCCGGAGAAGGCATCGCTGCCGCCGCACTGTACACCGACCACCAGTTCGCTGGCGGGCACAGTCTCGCGGCGGCGCGCATCTAGCTTTTCCAGGTGCAGCACGGCCGCCTGCATGATGGAGTCGATCATGGACATGAAGCCGACATGGTTCTCGGACTGCAGGCAGACCACGTCAAGCGGCGCTTCGGCGTTGACGCCGACATCGGCCACGCTGCGTTCGTCGACGATCTGGATGGTGCCGGGCGGCATCAGGCGCTCGGGCTGCAGCTTCTCGCAGCCCAGGCTGACCACCATCACCTCGCCGCCGAAGTTGGGGTTCAGGCTGATGTTGCGAAGCGTGCGTATCGGGATGATGGCGTCGGGGGCGTCGATGGCGACACCGCAGCCGTAGGTGTGTTCCAGGCCGACCACGTCGTCGACGTTGGGAAACTTCGGCAGCAATTCGTCCTTGATGCGCTTGACGGCGAAGTCCACCACGCCGGCCACGCACTGCACCGTGGTGGTGATGGCCAGGATGTTGCGGGTGCCGACGGAACCATCCGTATTGCGGTAACCCTCGAAGGTGTAGCCCTCCAGCGGGGCCTGTGCCGGGGGCTTGACGGTGGCGATCGGCAGGCCTTCGAGGCCACGCGCGTCGGGCATGGCGAGGAGGCGCTCGTGTACCCAGCTGCCGGCAGGAATATCTTTCAGTGCGTAGCCAATCGGCACGTTGTAGCGCAGAACTGCCGTACCCTTGAGCAAGTCAACCAGCGCCACCTTGTGCCCTTGAGGAACCCGCTCGACCAGCGTTAACCCATCGGCAAACACTGCGCCAGCCGGAAGTCCGCCGTCGTTGGCGACGATGGCGACGTTGTCCGCATCGTGCATGCGGATGTAGAGCGGGGGACGAGCGGCGGGTGCGTTCATCAGAAGTCCACGATCTCGACCCAGTTCGGGTTCTTGCCGCCAGGCTGGCTCTTGCCCGCGCCCGGAAGGCCGGTGGCGGGGTCAATGGCATGCAGCGACACGCCGTGCGAGTCCTGGCCGGTGGCGATCAGGTAGCGGCCGGTCGAGTCGACCGCGAAGCCGCGCGGGGTCTTCTCGGTCGGCGTCTGGCCGACCACCGAGATCCGGCCCGTGGCGGGGTCGACCTTGAAGGTGGTCAGCGTGCTCGACGTGCGCTCGGAGCCGTAGAGGAATTTGCCGTCCGGCGAAATCTGCAGGTCGGCAGCCCAGACCTTGCCGGTGAAGCCGGGCGGCACGACGGTGCTGCGCTGCACATGGCTCATCGCGCCCCTGCCCGCGTCATAGCTGAACACGTCCACGCCGCCGTCCAGTTCGTTGAGGAGGTAGGCGTATTTTTGCGGCCTGTCCCACAGGAAGTGGCGCGGGCCGGTTTTGGCTGGAGCCACATTGACGAGTGCCGGTTCGTTGGCCGTGAGCACGCCGGTCGCCGGGTCAAACTTCCAGCTGGAAAGGTTGTCGCCGCCCAGGCTTGTGGCGAAAACGTACTTGCCCGAAGCGTCGGCATGGATGGCATGCGCATTGGGCGCGGTCTTGACGATTTGCTGCACCGCACCCACGACGCCGTCGGCGCCTATGTTGTTCACGGTGATCTTGTTGCCGCCGTACGAGGCGCCGAACAGCCACTTGCCGGTTGCGTCGAGGTCGATGTTGGCCATGCTGTCGGCCAGCGTGGACTCGCCCAGCTTCTTCAGGCCGCCCGTAGACCCGTCGATGGCGAAAGTCACGACACGAAACGGCTGCGAGCGCAGCGCCACGTAGAGGAATTTTTTGTCACGGCTCACCACCATGGGCATGGCTGTGCCGCCCACCGGCACGCTGGCCACCGGCTTGAGCGCACCTGCCGCGCGGTCCAGCTGCATCACCGAGATGTCCTGGCTGTCGGCGTTGGACACGTAGACCCAGGTGGCCGCGGAGGCTGCACCGGAGGCGGCAATCATGCCCGCGCCCGTGAGCAACAAAAACAATGTGCGCAATGAGGCAGGAAGCATGGGAAGTCCTTGTGTCATGGGTTGAAGAAATTCTATGGAACGGCGCTGCTCAGTAGCGGGGTTGCGCGCCGGTGAACGCCGGGTCGTACTTGCGCATCTGCCCCAGGTCGTCGCGGTTGCGGATGCCGCAGTGCAGGTAGTTGTCGTGCAGGCGTGCCAAAGCGATGCGATCCAGCGTCACGCCCAGGCCGGGCGTGGTCGTCACACGCAGGCTGCCGTCCTCGAAACGCAGGCGGCCGCCCTCCACCACTTCCTCGTCCTGCCAGGGGTAGTGGGTGTCGCAGGCGTAAGTCAGCAGCGGCACGCTGGCGCACAGGTGCGTCATCGCCATCAGGCTGATGCCGAGGTGCGAGTTGCTGTGCATCGACAGGCCCAGGCCAAAGGTGCTGCACAGCCGCGACAATTGCTGAGTCACGCGCAGGCCCCCCCAGTAGTGGTGGTCGCTGAGCACGATCTTGACCGGGCAGCCCATCTCGGCGTTGCGGCGGAATTCGGCGAAATCGGTCACCACCATGTTGGTGGCCAGCGGCACCTCGCAGTCGCGCGCCACGGCCGCCATGCCCTCAAGGCCGGGCGCAGGGTCTTCGTAGTACTCGAGCACGCCGCGAAGCTTTTCCACAATCTTCAGGCTGGTCGCCACGCTCCAGTTGGCATTGGGATCGATGCGCAGCGGCACGCCGGGGAAAGCCTCGGCAAGCGCCAGCAGGCCCGCAGCTTCCTGATCCGGCGCAAGCGCACCGGCCTTGAGCTTGATGCTCTTGAAGCCGTACTGATCGATCATCCGGCGCGCCTGGGCTACCAGTTGGGGCGGTGTGAGCGCTTCGCCCCAGGCGTCACGCGGATATCCGGAAGAAGCAGGCTTGTCGATGTGCTCTGCGTATTTGTAGAAGAGGTAGGCCGAAAACGGCACGCGGTCGCGTGCCGCACCGCCCAGCAGGTCCACCACCGGAGCACCAGCCAGTTGCCCCTGCAGGTCCAGCATCGCGACCTCGAAGGCGCTGATCACCTTGGCCACGGTCTTCGAGACGTGGGTGCCCGGCGCCAGTGACACCTGCTGGCCGAGGAACTCCGATGCGGTCTGCTTCGGCGGCGTGACCTGCGCGGCCACGCGCGATTCCATCTCGCTGAGAGCCCAGGGCGACAGGCCGACCAGGCTGGGCGCGACCTTGGCCAGCGCCTCCAGCATCGGCAGGTCGCCGTAGCTTTCGTTGATACCGACCAGGCCCGTGCTGGTTTCCAGCTCGATGATGGACCGCAACGCCCAGGGCTCGTGAATACCGGCCGCGTTCAGGAGCGGCGGATCGCGAAAGGCAATGGGCGTGATACGAACCGCGGTGATCTTCAACACGGACATAAATTACTTGAGCAGCAGGTTGGGCAACCACAGCGATAGCGCCGGCACGTAGGTCACCATGAACAGCACCAGCAGCAGCSCCCCGAAGAACGGATAGAGCGCCTTCACCACCTGCTCGATGGGCAGCTTGGCCACCGCGGCACCGACAAACAGCACTCCACCCACCGGCGGCGTGATCAGGCCCATGCCGAGATTGACCATCATGATCATGCCGAAATGCACCGGGTCCACGCCGAGCTGGGTCACCACGGGCAACAGGATGGGCGTCATGATCAGGATCAGCGGCGCCATGTCCATCAGCGTTCCCAGGATCAGCAGCAGCACGTTGATCATCAGCAGGACCACGTACTTGTTGTGCGAGACGCTGGTGAACATGCTGGTGATCTGCTGCGGAATCTGCATCAGCGTCATGATGTAGCCGAAGCTCGCGGCAAACGCGATCAGGATCATGACGATGGCCAGGGTCTTCACAGTGCGGTGCACCAGCTTGGGCAGGTCGCGCCACTTGTAGTCGCGGTAAATGCACATGGTCACAAAGAAGGCCCAGATCACGGCAATGGCGGCCGATTCGGTGGCCGTGAAAATGCCCGACAGAATGCCTCCCAGGATGATGACCATGGTCATCAGGCCCCAAAGCGCATCGGCGCAGATCTTCAGCGCCTCGCGCATGGGGATGACGCGGCCCTTGGGGAAGTCGCGTTTCTTCGCGATGAACAGGCACATGACAGCCAGGGTCAGGCCCAGCAGCAAGCCAGGCAGCACACCCGCGAGAAACAGCGCCGCGATCGACACGCCGCCGCCGGCGGCCAGCGAATAAATCACTGCGTTGTGGCTGGGCGGGATCAGGATGGCCTGCACCGAGCCACTGACGGTGACCGCCGTGGCGAAGTCGCGCGGGTAGCCCTTTTTCTCCATCTCGGGAATCAGCACCGAACCGATGGAGGCCGTGTCGGCCATGGATGAACCGGAAATGGCGCCGAAGAAAGTTGAGGCCAGAATGTTGACCAGCGACAGGCCGCCGCGCACAAAACCGACCAGCACACTGGCAAACGCCACCAGCCGGCGGGACATGCCGCCCTCGGCCATGATGGCGCCGGCCAGCACGAAAAAGGGAATCGCCAGAAGCGAAAACTTGTTGACGCCGCTGGAGATCGCGATCATCACCGCGTCCAGCGGGATGTCTATCCACCAGGCGCCGATCAGCGCGGACAAGCCCAGGGCATAAGCCACCGGCAGGCCCAGAACCATGAGCAGGAGAAAAGACCCCAGCAGAACAAATGCATCCATCAGAGAGCCTCGCCTTCAATTTTTTCGTGGTCGTAGGTGACAACTTCGCGGTCACCCTGATGGCCCAGCGCCATGCGTTCAAGTACAAAGATAAGCGTAATCAGGCCGCCCAGGGGCAGCGGAAGATAGGTGGCGCCCACCGGCATCCAGGGGATTTCGCCGATGTACTGGCCCCAGGTCTGTATGCAGAGCTTGGCGCCGTAATAGGCCATGAAGACGGATACCACCGCCATCAGAATGTCCATCAGCCACGCAACGACGCCGCGCATTTTGGCGGGCATGCGGTCGGTGACCATGGCAACGGAAATATGCGCATTGGCCCGGTAAGCGGCCGCCGCACCAAAGAAGGTGAAGATCACCATCAGCAAAATCGAAATGGGCTCGGGCCACTGCGACCCGGTGCCCAGCACATAACGCGTGAAGATGCCCCAGGGAATGATCAGCGACATGGCGAAGATCGAGAAGCCCGAGATCCAGATGCACGCGAGGTACAGCCAGTCGTTGAAGCGAAGGGTGTGGTGTTTCATGGTATTTCCGCAATACGGCAAGACAGCCCAGACGCGCTGCGTCGGCAGCGCGCCTGGGCCCGGGAGCAACGCTTATTTGGTTGCGTCGATGCGCTTCATCAGGTCAGCAAACTTCACGCCGTACTTGGCGCGCACGGGGGCCGTAGCGTCAAAGAACAGCTTCTGGTCCACCGGCACAAACTCGACACCCGCGGCCTTCAGTTTGGCCGAGTATTCCTCGACGCTCTTGTCCCACAGTACGCGCTGTTCCAGCTGTGCCTCACGGCCCAGCTTCTTGACCAGGGCCTGGTCGGCCGGCGTGAGTTTGTCCCATGTCACCTTGGACATCACCAGCAGTTCTGGAATGATCAGGTGATTGGTTTGAGCGTAGTACTTGGCACCGGCGGTGTAATGGTTGGAAGTGAACATGCTGGGCGGGTTGTTTTCCGCGCCGTCGATCACGCCGGTCTGCAGTGCGCTGAACACTTCGCCGTAAGCCATGGAAATACCGTTGCCGCCCATCGCGTTCATGGTGTCGACAAACAGCGGATTGCCCATCATGCGGACCTTCACGCCCTTGAGGTCGGCGGGTGATTTGACCAGCTTCTTGGTGTACAGGCTGCGCGCGCCGCCGTCCATCCAGCCGAGGGCAACCAGGCGCGCCGGGCTGGCAGTGACCTTGGCCAGCAGTTCGTCGCCGATCGGGCCGTCGATCACTTTGCGCATGTGCGGGATGTCGCGGAAAACGAAAGGCATGTTGAACACGTCAACTTCCGGCACGATGGGGCCGATCACGCCCAGGGAGATGCGGTTGATTTGCAAGGCGCCGAGTTGGGTCTGCTCGACCGTTTCCTTTTCCTGACCCAGCACGGCGCCGGGGAACATCTGCATCTTGATGCGGCCGTTGGTCTGGGCTTCAAGCTTCTTGCCCATGTTCTCGACGGCGACAACCGTGGGATAACCCGCCGGGTGCGTGTCAGAGGCTTTGAGCACGATGCTCTGCGCCGAGGCGGTGAACGATACAGACAATGCGGCAGCCGCAACGGCTGCGGCGATAAAGTTTCTGCGGAAGGTCATGGTTGTCTCCTTGAAGAACCGGTTTATAAATAACTAGCGGGAAAACTGTGGCTCGGGCAGCCCACGCACGCCAGGGYGCAACGCGAACACACCGCCGGCCAGCGGCTGGTCAGACAAGTCGGCACCTTCAGGGCGTATCGACGTCACGAACAGGGTGTCGAGCCCGGCGCCGCCAAAGGCGCACATGGCAGGTTTTTTCACCGGCACGGCCAGTGACCGGTCCAGCTTGCCGGTGGGCGTGAAGCGGTGAATCAGGCCGGCATCGTTGCCGCAGATCCAGTAGCAGCCGTCGGCATCGACTGCTGCGCCATCCGGACGGCCGGGCAGCGGGTTCATGTCAACAAAGACACGACGATTGGACGGTGTGCCGGTTTCGGTGTCGTAATCAAAGACCCAGATCGTCTGCACCGAAGGATGCGAGTCCGACAGGTACATGGTACGGCCATCGGGGCTGAAGGCCATGCCGTTCGGCGTGATGAAGCCGTCCAGCAGTTTCTTCAGTTCGCTATCTTTTTCATAGCTATAGATGCAGCCCACGCTTGCGCCAGCAGCCATATTCATCAACATGGTGCCGGCAAGAAAGCGCCCCTGGCGGTCGCAGCGACCGTCGTTAAAACGCATGCCGGACATGGCGTGGGTCACAGAGGCAAGCGGCTTGAAACCCAGCTGGCCATCCGTTTGCGGGCTCAAGCGGAACACACCGCTTTCAGTGCCGGCAATCCAGTCAGGCGTGCCGCCTATCGAAGCGGCGCAAGCCAGCATTTCGGGGGCAGTCCATTCCGTCAACGCGGCGTCGGCCACGCTCCAGCGGCACAGCTTGCGCGCCGGAATATCAACCCAATAAAGCGCTTGCTCTGCTGCGTGCCAGACGGGGCTTTCGCCCACGCCGTTGCGCGCATCCAGAACCAGTTCGGCTTGAACTTCACTCATAAATATAGACACTCAGTCGCCGAAAGGGCCGGCAACGACAAAGCCACCGCCCTGGTACTGGGCTACCGGGTCCTTCAGGTCAGGCGCGGGCGTGCGGGCATAGACGGCCTCGCGGAAGATGTCGGAGCTGTCTTTGGGCACGTAGCCTATGTGGCGGGCGCGGCTGTTGTCCCACCAGGTAACCGCGTTATCAGACATGCCAAACACAATGCTGTGGCCCAGCACTGGCGTCGTCAGGCAGGCGGTAATCAGGCGATGCAGGTCGTCAAAACTCAGCCAGGTCGCCAGCATGCGGCGGTCTTTAGGCTCGGGGAACGAAGAACCGATGCGCACGCAGGCAGTTTCGATGCCGTAACGGTCAAAGTAGAGGCGCGAGAGGTCTTCGCCGAAGGCCTTGGACAGGCCGTACAGGCCGTCGGGCCTCGGCGGGTGGTCGGCGTTGATGGTCTGGTCCTGGCGGTAAAACCCGGTGACGTGATTGGAGCTGGCAAAGACGATGCGCTTGACACCGTTTTTGCGGGCCGCCTCATACAAGTTATAGGCACCCAGGATGTTGGCCTGCAAAATCGGACCGAAAGGCCCCTCCACCGAAACCCCTCCCAGATGGACAATGGCGTCCACACCCTGAACCATGCTGTTGAC
>NZ_JBFUBD010000067.1:0-14618 GCF_056405935.1 Polaromonas sp. P1_E3 | reverse complement strand
GTGGTGGCTTTTGCCTATACCAAGGAAATTCACATGGCCGGCCCGGCTTACCTGCTGCTCAAGTACAACGGCCGTGTCAAGTAAGTGCGAGCGAGTGCTGTTTCAAGTCCCGGTCTGCTGGCACTGCAAAAGCGCCTTCAGCATGATTTTTCCGATCCAAAACTGCTCCAGCAAGCGCTGACGCACCGCAGTTTTTCAGCGGACCATAACGAGCGCGTCGAGTTTCTGGGGGACTCTGTCCTCAATCTCGCTGTCGCCGGGCTGCTCTATGAGCAGCTGAGCTCCTTACCCGAGGGCGACCTTTCTCGCGTGCGTGCCAATCTGGTCAAACAGGACACCCTGCACAAGCTTGCCGTGGTGCTTGGCTTGCCTGATCTGGTGCGGCTGGGCGAAGGCGAAGCAAAATCCGGTGGGCAAAAACGGCCTTCCATCCTCGCCGATGCACTGGAAGCCGTCATCGGTGCTGTTTACCTGGACGCAGGCTTTGAGGCTGCCAACCTGCTGGTGCGCCGTCTCTTCAAGGATGTCGAAATCAATCCCCAGATGCAGGCGATCGGTAAAGACCCGAAAACCGAATTGCAGGAGTGGTTGCAGGGGCGCAAAATGAACCTGCCTATTTACCGTGTGGTGGGCACCATGGGGGCAGCCCACAAGCAGACCTTCGATGTGGAATGCGAGATTCCCGAGTATGGCCGGGCCGAGCGCGGGATCGGTGGTTCCCGCCGGGCCGGAGAGCAGGCAGCGGCGGCGGCCATGCTCATGTTTGTCAAGACACTGGATTCCTGACTCCCCGCCTGTAGCCGCCCGAGGCTGCAGTCAACACACCAAAATTATGAGTACAGGTAAAAGAGAACCGAAGAAACCGGTGACTGCTGCGGCAGCTGCCCCTTCAGCCGTGCCGAAAAAGCGCCAGGTCAAAACGCCGGAAACGGTCCAACCACCCGATGCGCTGGAAGCCATGCTGGCGCAGGCCTTGTCCTCGCGCGGCGCGGCCGTGCCTTCCGCCGCCACCACACTGCCCGTTGGTGAGCAGCGCTGCGGCCTGATCGCCATCGTGGGCAAACCCAATGTGGGCAAGTCCACCTTGCTCAATGCCCTGGTCGGGCAAAAAATCAGCATCACCTCGCGCAAGGCCCAGACCACGCGCCACCGCATCACCGGCATGCGTACGGTGAAGGCGACGCAGTATGTCTTTGTCGATACGCCGGGCTTTCAGACCCGCCACGGCAACGCCCTGAACCGTTCGCTGAACCGCACCGTGGTGGGGGCCGTCAACGACGTGGACCTCATCGTCTTTGTGGTCGAAGCCGGCCAGTTCAATCAGGCCGACGCCAAAGTGCTGGCATTGCTGCCCGAAAACACCCCCGCGATTTTGCTGGCCAACAAATTTGACCTGATTCACCGGCGCGCCGAGATCGCCCCATGGCTCAAGGAAATGCAGGACCGGCATAATTTTGCCGAGTTCGTGCCCATGTCCGCCAACAACGCCAAGGACATTGAGCGGCTGTTCGGCATCTGCGAAAAATACCTGCCGGTACAGCCCTGGATGTACGGGGCAGACGAGTTAACCGACCGCAGCGACCGCTTCATGGCGGCGGAAATCATCCGTGAAAAGCTGTTTCGCCTGACAGGCGATGAGTTGCCCTACACCTCGACCGTCATCATTGACCAGTATGAGGAAGAGGGTAGTTTGCGGAAGATTGCCGCCACCATTGTGGTGGAGCGCGACGGCCACAAGGGCATGATCATTGGCGAGAAGGGCGAAAAGCTCAAACGCATCGGCACCGAAGCCCGGCATGAGCTTGAAACCCTCACCGGTGGCAAGGTGTTCCTGGAGATATGGGTGAAGGTCCGCTCAGGTTGGGCCGACGACGAGGCCCGGGTCAAGACATTTGGGTATGAATGAGGCCCCCACGGTCGCTCACTTCGTGTAGCTCCCTGCCCCCCGAGGGGGCCGCCCGCCTGCGGCCTGGCAAAGCCAGTTCCGCGGCTCAGGCTGGAAGGGGAGGTTTCCTTGACCTCATCGCCGATCTCTTGCCTGATTTTTGAACCATGGCCACGAAACGCATTGGTGATGAGCCGGCCTACGTCCTGCACCGCTACGACTGGAGTGAATCCAGCCTGATTCTGGAGGTGTTCACCCGCAAGTACGGTCGGGTGGCGCTGGTGGCGCGGGGGGCAAAAAAACCCAGTTCCAGTTTCCGGCCCATTTTGTTGCCGCTGCAGCCATTGCACATCGCCTTCGGCGGCGATGCCGAAATCCGTACCCTGAAAAGCGCCGAATGGCAGGGCGGCCATGTGATGCCGACAGGCGACGCCCTGCTGTCGGGCTATTACCTGAATGAACTGTTGATGCGGCTAATGGCACGCGACGACCCGCATCCCGTGCTGTTTGACGCCTATGCGGCGACGGTGCAGCTGATTGCCGCACAAAGCGCCGACACCCTGCAGCTGGCCTTGCGCGCCTTTGAGCTGCGCCTGCTGCGCGACATCGGCTTGCTGCCGCTGCTGGACGCTGAAACCGCCACACTGGCGCCGCTGGACCCCGACGCCCGCTACGTGCTGGTGCCCGAAGCGGGCTTGCGCCAGGCGCATGATGACGACCGCGTCAGCCTGCCCGGCGCGCAATGGCAGGCGCTGCAGCAGGCACTGGGCGACGAGGCGCTGTTCTCCGACACGGTGCGGGCCTGTATCCCCGGCTTCAACGAGCTCAAAACCCAGCTGCGCGGCCTGCTGCACTACCATTGCGGCGTGAAGGTCCTGAAGACCCGGCAAATGATGATGGACCTGCAAGCTTTCTAACGAGCCACCGCCATGAAACTCCTTTCGCCCGCACCCGTCATTTCCCATACCCATGACAAGACTGCCCTGTCGGTCAACGTCAACAAGGTCGCCTTGCTGCGCAACTCCCGGCACCTGGACATCCCCAGCGTGCGCCGCGCTGCCGAGCTGTGCCTGGAGGCCGGCGCCCAGGGCATTACGGTGCACCCGCGGCCCGACGAGCGGCACATCCGCCGTGACGACGTCTTTGAACTTGCCGCGCTGATGAAGGACTGGCCCGACCGTGAATTCAACATCGAAGGCAACCCTTTCCAGAACCTGCTGGGCTTTGTGCATGACCTCGCCGCCCGCGGCCTGCCGCTGCACCAGTGCACCTTTGTGCCCGACAGTGAAGACCAGTTCACGAGCGACCACGGCTGGAATTTCCCCGAGGACGCGGAGCGCCTCCAACCCTTGATCGAGCAGGTGCATGACCGCCGTGTGCGCGTCAGCCTTTTCATGGACCCGGTGCCCGAAGCCATGGCAGCGGCCAAAGCCGTGGGCGCCGATCGCGTGGAGTTTTATACCGAGACCTACGCGCGCGCCTGGGCCACCCCTGAAAAAGCCGAAGTCCTGGCCCGGTTTACGCGTGCGGGCCAGGCCGCCGCGGCAGCCGGCCTGGGCATCAACGCCGGCCACGACCTGAACCGCGACAACCTGACGGAGTTTGTGCGAGAAGTTCCCAATGTGCTGGAGGTGTCGATAGGCCACGCCTTCGTCGCCGATGCCCTCGAACTTGGGTATGCCGCCACCACCCGGCGCTACCTCCACTGCATCACCCAGGCGTTTGCCCCGGCATGATTGGAGCCCCCACGGTCGCCCACTGCGTGTGGCTCCCGAGGCCTTGCAGGCCGCGGCTCGCGAGAGGCTTCGCCTCTGTCGCCCGTCCAAGCCTGCGCAGGCAGGCTTGGAGCCGCGGGCTCCAGCCCCTCGGGGGCCGCCCGCCTGTGGCCCGGCAAAGCCGGTTCCACGGCTCGAGCTGGCTTTTCTTTGGGGTACTTTGCGGTAGCGACTGCGGGGGCGCTAAATGATCTATGGGATAGGGACTGACATCTGCGACGTGCGCCGCATCCGCGCCAGCCTTGAGCGGCATGGCGAACGGTTTGCCCGCAGGATCCTGAGCGACGGCGAGCTCGCCACCTGGAAACACCGCAGCGCCCGCTGGCCCGACCGTGGCGTCAGCTACCTTGCCACCCGGTTTTCGGCCAAAGAAGCCTTCAGCAAGGCGATCGGTACCGGCATGCGCATGCCCATGACCTGGCGCAACTGCGAAATCGCCAAGGCGCCCAGTGGCAAGCCAGAGATCGTGCTGCACGGCACACTCAAGGCCTGGTTTGAAGCCCGCCAGCTCATTGCCCACGTGTCCGTTACCGACGAAACCGATTACGCCGCCAGCTTTGTGGTTGTAGAGAAAAACAGCCTCTAGCGCCCGTCAGCCGTGCGCCACCAGCTATCAATTTAATAGTATTCAATCCCTGATTTCAACATGACCCAGCACGCCCCCCTCATCATCGACATCGCCGGCCTCACACTGACCAAGGCCGACCGCCGCCGCCTCAAGCACCCGCTGACCGGCGGCATCATCCTGTTTGGCCGCAACTGGCAGGACCGCCGGCAACTGAGCGCCCTCTGTGCCGAAATCAAGAGCCTCCGGCAGGATTTGCTGATCTGCGTGGACCACGAAGGCGGCCGTGTGCAACGCTTTCGGACGGACGGGTTTACGCACCTGCCGCCCATGCGCGCATTGGGCTCGCTGTGGATGAAGGACCAGCTTGCCGCCACCAATGCTGCCACCGCCTGCGGCTATGTGCTGGGCGCCGAGCTTCGCGCCTGCGGCGTTGATTTCAGCTTTACACCGGTGCTGGACCTTGACTGGGGTGAAAGCGGTGTCATCGGCGACCGGGCCTTTGGCCGTGACCCGCGCGTGGTCACGCTGCTGGCCAAAAGCCTGATGCACGGCCTGCTGCAGGCGGGTGTGGCCAATTGCGGCAAGCACTTCCCCGGCCATGGTTTCGTCAAGGCCGACTCCCACACCGACATTCCGGTCGACAGGCGCAGCCTGAAGGCCATCCTGGCCGACGACGCCGCCCCTTATGAATGGTTGAATACCACGCTCACCAGCGTGATGCCTGCCCATGTGATCTACCCCAAGGTGGACGCAAGGCCTGCTGGTTTCTCGGAAAAATGGCTGACCTACATCCTGCGCGGCCAGCTGGGTTTTGGCGGCGCGATTTTCAGCGATGACCTGAGCATGGCCGGCGCCCGCCTGATTGACGGCAAGGAAGTCAGCTACACCGAGGCCGCCGTCACGGCGCTCAACGCCGGCTGCGACATGGTCCTGCTGTGCAACCAGTCGGTGGGGGAGGGCAAACCTGTGGACGAGCTGCTGGACGGCATGGCCGAGGCGTTGCTCAAAGGCCAATGGGAAGCGCTGGAGTCCAGCGAGCTGCGCCGGCTGGACCTGTTGCCCGCAACGCCTGCCCACGAATGGGATGAATTGATGCTGCACCCGGCCTACATGCACGCGATGGGACTGATTCCCTGAGGCGCGTTTAATGCCTGGGATGCTATCAAATAAATAGCTGGTGGCGCACGACCGTATTGGTCTGCAGGCTTTTTTGTTTTAAATTTGACCTGGTTGGAACTGCCGCGGACGGCTGGGACGGCGCAGTGCGATCAGGCTGAAGGCCATTCCAGCCGGCCCGCCGCATCCATATGCGTCAGGTACACCCGCAGGTCAAATTCATACTGGTGGTAGCGCGGCTCCATGTGCGTGCACAGCTGATAAAAAGCCTTGTCATGCGCTTTTTCCTTGATGTGGGCGAGCTCGTGCACCGCAATCATCCGTAAAAATTCTTCGGGCACTTCCCTGAACAGCGTGGCCACCCGGATTTCACGCTTGGCCTTGAGCTTGCTGCCTTGGACCCTGGAAATGGTCGTGTGTGTCCCCAGGGCGTGTGCAATCACGTGCAGTTTGCTGTCAAACGCGACCTTGGACAGTGGCTCGGAACTGCGTAAAAACTCGTTTTTGAGCCCCATCACATAGTCGTACAGGGCCTTGTCCGTCCGTACGCCATGGGCGAGAGGGTATTTGGCAAGCAGTACTTCGCCCAGACGGCCCTGCGCCAGCAGTTGCTGCACTTGTGCGGTGAGGTTTTCCGGGTAACCGGTGAGGTATTTCAATGGCACCCCCGTCCAGGCTCACTGCGTGTAGCCTGTTCCCCCCTCAAGGGGGCGGCGCCTGCGGTCTGGCAGAGCCAGTCCCGCGGCCCCGGCTGGTGTGGAATCGGGGATGGCGAAGTGCGCGATCGTGGGCTAAACCTCACGTCGCAGCGCGGGGAAAAGGATCACGTCGCGGATGCTGGGGCTGTCCGTCAGCAGCATCATCAGCCGGTCTATGCCGACGCCGCAGCCGCCGGTCGGCGGCATGCCATATTCCAGCGCGCGGATGAAGTCGTGGTCATAAAACATGGCTTCGTCATCCCCGCCGTCCTTTGCTGCCACCTGGGCGTTAAAGCGGGCGGCCTGCTCTTCGGCATCATTGAGCTCGCTGAAACCGTTGCCGAATTCGCGCCCGGTGATGTAGAGCTCAAAGCGCTCGGTCACTTCAGGGCGCGCATCATTGGCGCGGGCCAGTGGAGAGATTTCCGTCGGGTGCTCCATGATGAAGGTCGGTTGCCAGAGTTGTTCCTCGACCGTCTCTTCGAAGTAAAGCACCTGCAGGCTGGCCAGCGAACGCGTCGAGAGGCGGTCCTTCTCTTCGTTCATGCCTAGTTTTTTGAGGGTATTGATCAGCCAGGCAGCGTCGTCAACATGTTTACCGGCCTCGGTGTGTTTTAGGATGGCTTCACGGATGGTCAGGCGCTCGAAAGGAAGGCTCAGGTCAATCGGCCCGCCAGACCTTCCGGTGCCATAAGTCAGTTGGAGCGTGCCGCAGACCTTCTGGGCCACGTCGCGGATGAGCATCTCGGTAAACGTCATCAAGTCGTTGTAGTCCCAATAGGCCGCATAGAACTCCATCATGGTGAATTCGGGGTTGTGCCGTACCGAGATACCCTCGTTGCGGTAGCTGCGGTTGATCTCGAAGACACGGTCAAAACCGCCGACGATCAGGCGCTTGAGGTAAAGCTCTGGCGCGATGCGCAGAAACATCTCCTGGTCCAGCGCGTTGTGGTGCGTCTTGAAAGGCTTGGCATTGGCGCCGCCGGGGATGGGGTGCAGCATCGGCGTCTCGACCTCGAGGAAGTCATGGCTGACCATGAATTCGCGGATCGAACTGACGGCCTTGCTGCGAGCGGTGAAGCGCTTGCGGGCCTGTTCGTCGGTGATCAGGTCGACATAACGCTGGCGGTATTTTTGCTCCTGGTCGGCCATGCCGTAAAAATCGCCAGGTAGAGGGCGCAGGCTCTTGGTGAGCAGGCGCACGCTGGTGGCGTGAATGGACAGCTCGCCGGTTTTGGTCTTGAATACCTTGCCTTCTGCCGCGACGATGTCGCCCAGGTCCCAGTGCTTGAAGGCGGCATAGGTCTCTTCACCGATTTCGTCGCGCGTGAGGAAAATCTGGATGCGGCCGGTGCTGTCCTGCAGGGTGGCAAAGCTCGCCTTGCCCATGACACGCTTGAGCATCATGCGGCCCGAGATTTTCGCGGGAACCGCCTCGGCCGCCAGCGTCTCGCCATCCTTGCCGCCGTGCGCGGCGTGCAGCTTGCCCGCATGGTCGGACGGCTTGAAGTCGTTCGGGAACGCAATCCCCTGGCTCCGGATGGCCTTGAGCTTTTCGCGGCGTTCAGCAATCAGCTTGTTTTCGTCTTGGGCAGGGGGAAGGGTGTTGTTATCGGACATGGTCGGAAGGTGTGAAAACGATCGGGGCGCCGCCAGCAGGCAGGTCTGTAGCTGTTGCGAAGAAAGCGCCAAACCGTTGATTTTAGTTTTTTAAGTGACCGGTTTCCCCATTCAGGGCTGGCCACCCCCATTTAAGCCTTGATAATCCCGCCATGTACCTGCGCGCCGGCGTTTTTTCCCTGGGTTTACTGATGGCCAGCCGTCTGCTCGGCCTCCTGCGGGAATCGGCCCAGGCCGCTGCTTTTGGGGCTACGGGGCTTGGCGACACGGTGGTCGTGATGTTCACCCTGCCGGACCTGCTGGTCGGCATACTGTTCAGCGGCGCATTGGCTTATGTGCTGTTGCCGCAATGGGGAGGCCAGACCCCGGTACAGCAGGACGCCAGCCAGAAAAAAATCGCTCGGGCGCTGCTCGGCATCGGGCTTGCCCTGGCTTTGCTGATCTGGTTGTTGCGGGATGCTCTGTCCCAGGCACTTGCACCCGGCCTGCGTGGTGATATGGCCTTGCTGGGTAGCGACTCACTCGGCTGGAGCGCCGCCGTGCTGCCGCTGGCCATGCTGGCCGCGCTCTGGGTCACCCGGCTGCAGCATGAGCGCGATTTCGTGGGCATGTACAGCGCCAATCTGGTAGTCAACCTGCTGCTGGTTTGTGCGCTCGTTCTGGCTGCAAATCGCAGCGCCGACCGGGCCGTCCTCATCCTGGGCTGCTTTCTCATGCTGGCCATGGTTGCGCGCCTGGCCTGGCTGGCCTGGCGGCTCCCGCAGCCGGTGCGTCCCGATCCAGCGGTACCCGCAGACAGGCCGGCTTTGCCCGCGGCGGGTATATGGATCTGGGCCGGGCTGTCATCGGGCCTGCTGTTATTGTTGCCCCTGATGGGGCGTAGCCTGGCGTCCCAGGCCGGTGAGGGCGCCCTTGCCAATTTCAATTACGCCTGGAAACTGGTGGAACTGCCGCTGGTGCTGGCGGTGCAGCTTGTAGCCAGCCTGGCTTTCCCGGCGATTACCCGAACCCGGGCACGGTCCGCGGAACGTGACCGGGCCCTGCAGATCGCCTTTCTCCTGGCCTGGACCCTGGCTTGCTGCGCAATTGCTGTTGTTGGCAGTTTTTCGCTGCCGCTTGCGCAACTGTTGTTTGGATGGGGTCGCATGGACGCCGGGCATCTGGACCTTATTGCGCGATGGGGCGCCATCGGGATCTGGTCGCTGTTGCCGCAGGCATTGATCGCCGTGCTGCTGACAGTCATGGCTGCGTCAGGGCACATGCAACGCGCTGTGTGGGCCTATCTGGCGGGCCTGGCTGTGTTCGCCGCCGCAGCGTGGGCCGGGCTGTCCGGAGGCGCGCCTGTGATGACGGCGCTTACTGCCGTGCTGGCCGGCGTGGCGTTGGCCATGGTATTTGCCGAGCGAGAGCAGCTTCGCCGCGCGCTGCCGTGGCGCGCCATGCTTGCCCCGTTGGCGGCCTGCCTTCTTCTGGTTCTGGTCAGCCGCCGGTTTGATCGCTGGGGGCTGTTGCCCAGCGCGCTCGCGGCAGGCCTTTTTGCGGTATTGGTGTTAGCCACCGCGCTACTTGCCAGCCCTCTGCTCCGCGGTGTCCTCGGCCGCCAGCCACCGGCCGCGCCGCAGGCCGGCGGGCAATAATGGGCTAACTCCTCTCTCGTCCCATGATTGAACTACTGACTATCACCAATCAGCCAGAGCTTGCGCAGCGTTGTGACCGGATGCCGGCCATGCGGCTGTTTGTCGATCTTGAGCGCAATGGCAAGGCCGAACGGCAGGCCGGACGCAACACTTTCATCAGTACACACCAGATTGACGATGTGGGCCGTGTCAAGGCAGTTTTGCGCCACTCGCGTCTCATGGTCCGCGTCAATCCTTACCAGCTCGATCAACCAGCGGTAGCGCGTGCGGAAGTGGATGCCGTGCTTGCGCAGGGGGCAGACCTGCTGATGCTCCCGATGTTTTCAACCGCGCAGGAGTTGCGCAGCTTCTGCGAAATCGTGGATGGCCGTGTACCGGTAGTGCCGTTGCTGGAAACCGTAGGTGCCCTTGAAACGCTTGAACAATGGCTGGATACGCCGGGGCTTGGAGAAATTTATGTCGGCCTGAACGACCTGCACCTGGCGATGGGTTGCCGCTTCATGTTTGAGCCTTTGGCCCTGGGCCATGTTGACCGGGTCGCCGCGGCAGTGGGACGGCGGCAAGGCCTGCCGCTGGGCTTCGGAGGTATTGCCCGCGTAGGCGAGGGGTCGCTTCCCGGTCGGGACGTCCTGGGTGAGCATCTGCGCCTGGGTTCGCAGGCGGTCATTCTTTCGAGAACCTTCAACCGGCCCGGCGGAGAACAGCCGTTTGAGGCGGCGGTGGAGGCGCTTCGCGAGGCCGAGTCCACGCTTGCGCTGCGCAGCGCCGCACAAATCGAAGCCGACCGTGTCCGTGTGGCCGCGTTGATCAACCAGCTCGCACAAGCGGACCGGTCCGCATGAAACGCCTGATGGACATGGCGCTGTCGTTAACGGCGCTGCTGCTGCTGTCGCCTTTGCTGCTGTTGGCAGCTGTGGCAATCAAGCTCGATAGTGGCTGGCCGGTGTTTTTCCGGCAGACGCGGATCGGAAAAAATGGCCGGGAATTTGAAATGTACAAATTCCGCAGCATGGTCAGGAATGCACCAGGACTTGGGCCGCACTTTACCGCGAATAATGATCCGCGCATTACACGGGCGGGTCGCTTGATCCGGCGCACCAGCATTGACGAGCTCCCTCAACTGGTCAATGTGCTGCGTGGCGACATGAGCCTGGTCGGGCCGAGGCCGCATGTGCCTGCTGAACGCTCCCTGTATACAGCCGCCGAATGGGAAAGCCGCTGCAGCGTGTTGCCCGGAATTACCGGGCTGGCGCAGATCAGCGGGCGTTCGGACATCTCGTTTGAGCAACAGCGCGCCCTTGACCTGCAATATGTCCAGGAAAATTCATGCTGGCTCGATATCCGGATTCTCTGGGGAACGGTACGCCAGCTCGGCGGTAAACATGCCAATTGAGAGGACATGGCGGCTGTCCGCTTCAACAGGGCCGGACCCTATAATCCCGCTATCGCAGCCGACTCCCCAAAGCAGCGCTCTGGCCGCTGAAACAACGTGAATCAAAGACAAGCTGAATCTCACATGGAGCAAAAGCCGCTAGGCTACAACGTTCACACGGGCTCCGACCGGCAGTCGATGCTCGAGACGATGGGACTTTTTTCGGTGGAACAGCTGTTTGCGGACGTGCCGCAGCAGGTCCGCCTCCGGCGCGAGCTTGACATCCCTCCGGCGCTCAGCGAGTGGGAACTGATGCGTGATGTCATGGCGATGGCCGGGATGAACCAGACGGTGCTCACGCATTCAAATTTTCTCGGCAGCGGCGCTTACGAGCATTACATTCCGGCGGTCGTCGACGCGATCGTCTCACGGGGTGAGTTCCTCACCGCCTATACGCCGTATCAACCCGAAATGAGCCAAGGCCTGCTGCAGGCCCTGTTTGAATTTCAGGTTCTCGCCGGCCGCTTGCTGGGCCAGGAGTCGGTCAATTGCTCGGTGTATGACGGCGCGACGGCGCTAGCCGAAGCTTGCTGGATGATGTGTTCGTCCAGTGGCAAGCGCCGCATTGTGGTTACCCAGGCCCTTTGGACCGAATACCACGAAGTGCTGGTGACTTATCTGGAGCCGCGCGGCGTGCGGCTCGACAGCTTCGGGCATGACGCGGCCACCGGCCAGATCGACCCGGCGGCCCTGGCCGCAATGCTGGGGTCCGGCGACATTGCCGGAGTCGTGGTGCAAAGTCCCAATGCCCTTGGCGTTGTCGAAGACGTTGCAGCGCTTTCGCCGATTTGCAAAAAGGGGCAGGCACTGCTTGCTGTGTGTGTCAATCCGCTGCTTTGTGGCTGGATCGAAGCACCTGGCAGGCTCGGGGCGGACATCGTTGTCTGCGAAGGTCAACCGCTTGGTCTGCCACTCAGCGCGGGCGGACCGTATGTCGGCATCATTGCCTGCAGCAAACCACTGGAACGCTACCTGCCGGGCCGGCTGGTGGGCCGAGTGCACGACCTCAACGGCAAACTGGGTTATGCGCTGGTCAAGGAAGACCGTGAGCAGCACGTGGCGCGGGACAAGGCTACCAGCCACATTTGCTCCAACCAGGCGCTCAATGCGATTCGTGTTGCGGTTTACCTGGCCTGCCTGGGTGACGCCAATTTCTTGCGGATCGCCGAGGCGAACGCGGCCAATGCGGCTTTGCTGCACGAGCTGCTGGTTGCGCTGCCGGGTGTCGAGCCGCTGCGCAGCGGCGCTTTTTTCAACGAATTTTCGATCGAGTTGCCTGTTGCTGCCACCGTCTTTTGCGCGCGTATGCACAAGCACGGATTTTTTGCGGGTGTTCCCGTCGCGGCCGGACTGGCAGGGCACGCGCGGGGGCTGTTGGTTGCGGTGACCGAGACCAAATCCCGCGCTGACATCGAAGCCTACGCTGCGCAGGCGCGGGCTTGCCTGCAGGAGTGCTGAGATGGCTGCTACTTCCGCTTCCCAGACGATCATCGAACTGCACCGCCCAGGCGCGGCCAGCGATGTTTTTGCCGGACGCCTGCCCGGTAAGGCACCGACGGTCCCTGCCTTTGCACGAGCCCGTACGACCATTGGGCTTCCCGAGGTCAGCGAGGTCGACGTCGTCAGGCATTTCACGCGCCTGAGCCAGGAGTCGCATGGTGTGGACAATGGGCCCTATCCGTTGGGGTCGTGCACCATGAAATACAACCCGAAGCGCAATGACGAGCTCGCACGCCTTCCGGGGTTTGCCAATGTCCACCCGATGCAGGATCCGGCCAGTCTGGGCGGCGTCTGGGAAATGTACGAGCGGTTGCAGTCCATGATTTGCGAGATTACGGGCATGGATGCCTGCTGCCTGGCACCTGCGGCGGGTGCCCATGGCGAGCTTGCAGGCTTGCTGGTGATTCGCGCACATTTCGCGCAGCTCAATAAGCGGCGCCCGGTGGTGCTGGTGCCTGACTCGGCGCACGGCACCAATCCCGCGTCGGCTGCAATGGCGGGTTTTGACTGCCGTATCGTGCCATCGGACCTCAAGGGCCGGGTTGACCTTTCTGCGCTGCGGCAGATGCTGACCCCCGATGTGGCGGCTTTCATGCTGACCAATCCTTCAACCCTTGGGCTGTTTGAAGATCAGATTGTCGAGATTGCCGACGCGGTTCACGGCAATGGTTCACTGCTCTATTACGACGGAGCTAATCTCAACGCGTTGATGGGCATCGTGCGCCCCGGCGACATGGGCTTTGACGTGGTTCATGTCAATGTGCACAAGACCTTTTCGACACCGCATGGCGGCGGCGGCCCCGGGGCTGGTCCGGTTGCGGTCAAGGCCGCACTGGCTGCCTATCTGCCGAGTCCGGTGGCAGTCCGAAGGAGCGGCGTGGCGCAGCGCGATGATGAGCGGCCGTTGTCGATTGGCCGTATGAAAAGTTTCCACGGCCATGTCGGCGTATTGCTGCGTGCCTATGGCTACCTTCGCACCATGGGCGGAGCCGGCTTGCGCCAGGCGTCCGAAAATGCGGTGCTGAATGCCAACTACCTGCAGCACCGGCTAGCGCCCATGTTGCCGCCGGTTTACGACCAATTCTGCAAACATGAGACCCTGCTGTCGGGGGAAAAACTCAACACTTCGGCACGCCAGTTCGCCAAGCGTCTGATTGACTATGGCATTCACCCGCCAACACTGGTCGGCGCGGGCTGCGTTTATTTCCCGGGTGACCTCAAGTCGGCGATGCTGATTGAGCCGACTGAAACCGAAACCAAGGCCAGCCTGGACTACCAGGTGGACATTTTCCGGCGGGTCTTTGATGAGGATGCGACCGACGAAGCACTCGTCGAAAGTGCGCCGCTGAGCCGAAAAATTGCACGAATTGATTTGAAGACTTAAGGATTTGCCATGTGTGGAATAGCTGGCGTGGTCAACGCTGCGGGTACGAGCAAAGACGATGTGTGGAAAATGATCGACTGCATCAAGTATCGCGGCGTCGACGAGCAGGGAGTCGAGGATCTTGGGAGAGCGGTACTCGGCCACGCGCGGCTTGCGGTGGTTGACCCGGAAAACGGCATGCAGCCCATGTCCAGTACCGACGGTAAGGTCTGGGTTGTTTTTAATGGCGAGATTTTCAATTTCATCGAGTTGCGTGAACAGCTTAAAGCCAAAGGCTACAAGTTCAAGTCGCGTTGCGACACCGAGGTGCTGGTGCACCTCTGGTGCGAAAAAGGCGAAAAGATGCTCGACGATCTGGTCGGGATGTTTGCTTTTTTCATCTGGGACCAACGCACGGAAACTGGCATGCTCGCGCGGGACCGCCAGGGCATCAAGCCGTGCTTTTACGCACCCTATCAGGGCGGCCTGGCTTTCGCCAGCGAGATAAAAGCCATCCTCGCGCTGCCGAAATTTGAACGCAAGGTTAACGAAACCGCGCTCGGCAATGTCTTTACTTTTAACTATTGCCCGCCGCCGGAGACGTGCTTTGAAGGCGTTCGCCACCTGCCGCCCGGCACCTTCATGCGTTATGGCGAGGGCAAATTTTCGGAACCTGTCCGCTACTGGAGCTGSCCGCTTGATGGCCCTCGCGTTGATGCTTCCCAGGAACAACTGGAGCAGGCGCTCAATGAGGCAATCAAGCTGCAAATGCGATTTGACGTCGACGGCGGCCTCTTTCTTTCTGGCGGCGTTGATTCGTCCGTGATCGCCAATCGGCTGGTGCCGCAGTGGAATCGGCCGCAGCTCGACGCGATCGGCTTGCGCATCGAGGACAAGGGGTTTTCGGAGTATTCCTATGCGGAACGTGTGGCTTCAGAACTCGACATCAATCTGAAGCCACTCGACATCACGCCTGGCGATATTCCCGAGATTGCACAAACCGTGGTGCGTCATGCGGAACAGC
>NZ_JBFUBD010000066.1:0-14751 GCF_056405935.1 Polaromonas sp. P1_E3 | reverse complement strand
GGACAAGCCGATGGCCATCCTGTTGTTTGAAAAAGGCAAGGGGCAGGCTATTTCGGTGGCAACCATTCGCGGCGAATTGGGTACACGGTTCAGCATCTCCGGCGCCATGAACATCAATGCAGCCAACGACCTTGCCCTGTTGCTGCGCGCAGGCTCGCTGGCCGCACCCATGGAAATCATCGAAGAGCGCACCATTGGCCCGACATTGGGTGCAGACAACATCGCCAAGGGTTTTCACAGCGTGTCATGGGGCTTTGTGGTGATCGTGGCATTCATGGCCGCGTATTACATGCTTTTTGGCCTGTTCTCGGGCCTCGCGCTGGCCGTCAATTTGCTGCTGCTGGTCGCGGTGCTGTCGATGCTGCAGGCTACGTTAACCTTGCCCGGCATGGCGGCGATGGCGCTGGCGCTGGGTATGGCCATTGACTCCAACGTACTGATCAACGAGCGCGTGCGCGAAGAGCTGCGCAACGGCTCATCGCCGCAGGCCGCCATCCACGCAGGCTACGAGCGGGCCTGGGCGACCATTCTGGACTCCAATATTTCGACGCTGATTGCCGGGCTTGCCTTGCTGGCCTTTGGCTCCGGCCCGGTGCGCGGCTTTGCGGTGGTGCATTGCATTGGCATCCTGACCAGCATGTTCTCAGCGGTTTTCTTCTCTCGTGGCCTGGTCAACCTCTGGTATGGCCGCCAGAAAAAACTCAAGTCGGTCTCCATCGGCACTGTGTGGCGGCCTGCCGCTTCAGGCACGGTGGCAAAGTAGGCCCCCGGCCCTTTTTCCCGAATTTCCCAAGGACCCCAGATGGAATTCTTCAAAATCCGGCGCGACATTCCGTTCATGCGGCATGCCCTGGTTTTTAATGTCATCAGCTTTGCGACGTTTGCGCTGGCTGTCTTTTTCCTCATCACGCGAGGCTTGCACCTGTCAGTGGAGTTCACCGGCGGCACCCTGATGGAGGTGAACTACACCCAGGCTGCCGATGTCGGGAAAATCCGCGATACCGTGGCGGGCCTCGGATTTGCTGACGTGCAGGTACAGAATTTCGGTACTTCTCGCGACGTGATGATTCGCCTGCCTGCACAAAAAGGCGTCAGCACTGCGCAGCAAAGCGACAAGGTGCTTGCTGCCTTGAAAACCGCCAGCCCGGATGTAACGCTGCGACGCACCGAATTCGTCGGTCCGCAGGTAGGAGAGGAGCTCGCCCACGACGGCCTGAAAGCGCTGGCCATGGTGGTTTTCGGCATCATGGTTTATCTGGCGTTCCGCTTCGAATGGAAGTACGCAGTGGCGGCCATCATTGCCAATTTGCACGATGTGGTGATCATCCTGGGGTTCTTCGCCTTTTTCCAGTGGGAGTTTTCACTGGCGGTGCTGGCTGCCGTGCTGGCGGTGCTGGGTTACTCAGTGAATGAATCGGTGGTGATCTTTGACCGGATTCGCGAGAATTTCCGCCGGTACCGCAAGATGAGCACCACCGAGATCATCGACAACGCGATCACGTCCACCATCAGCCGTACCATCATCACCCACGGCTCCACCCAGATCATGGTGCTGTCCATGCTTCTTTTTGGCGGCCCTACCCTGTTTTACTTCGCTCTTGCGTTGACCATTGGCATCCTGTTCGGGATCTATTCGTCGGTATTTGTTGCTGCTGCAATCGCCATGTGGCTGGGCATTCGCCGTGAAGACCTGATAAAAGGGCCGGCGAAAAAAGACGAGGATCCCAATGACCCCAACGCCGGGGCCACGGTGTAAGCTATGACCTAATCATCCTAGGGCGGTTGTGGCTCCAAGTAACAAAAATAGCAGGGTTCTGGTCGAGCAGGCACGTGCGCTGTTTACGGAGCGTGCTGTACGCGTGCTGCCTGCGCTTGCCAAAACCATCCAGGACAGGCTCACCGCCGCAGTCGACCAGCCTGGCAGTGTCCGGGAAATGCAGGACCGGCGTGATGCCTGGATGGCCTTCCAGAAAAGCGGCGCCACCTGGGTCCGTGGCACCACCACAGCCTGGACCACTGCCCAGGCGATTCCCGCGCCAAATTCACCGTCAAGATTTGCCGACAGCGGCAAGTTTGAATTGATGGGCAACGACGTGATGGAGGACAAAATCCTTGCTTCGCGGCTCGCGCTCCGGTTGCTGGACTTCGCAAGCTGGGAATTGAACGACCTTCGGTTGCGGATTCAGAACCTGGAGGCCGTCACGGAATTGCACAAGCAGGACATCCTTCGACCCGAGGTGCTTGCCCAGCACATGGTTGAGCAGTGGAGCCTTGCATCGCTGCCGCGGGATGTCTGGGTTGTTGTCCAGGATGTCATCCAGAAGGACATGGGCACGCACCTGCTCGAGACTTACCACGCGACCAATGAATTTTTGGTGCAGCAGGGAGTCATGGCAGAAATCGATTTGCGGCCGCTGGTCAAGCGCACCCCTTCTGCTGCCATCGATGCTGGAGCTGGTGCCAGAAAGGCCCCCGGCCCTGCGAAAGAACGCGGCCAATCCGCCAGTGAAGGCGGCTTCAGGGCTGGCGGGGCTGAAGGCGGCGCGCCGCGTGGTTTTGGCGGAGACCGGGGCGAAGGGCCTGATAACCGTGTTCAGGATATGGGCGGCGGACGGTCCTCAGGCGCTATCGGCCGCCAGGCTGCCGCCTCTCCAGGCGCTGCGTCTGAAGGCCCCGGGGCACAGCCAGGCGCCTCCAGGCAAGGCGGTGCGGTCTACGATGAAACCCGCATGCAAACGGCAACGACACCGCTCGCCAGAGCACGCATGAGAGCCCAGGGCGTGATGGGGCATCTCAAGCGTTTGCTATCGAACCAGGTCGCGGGCTTCGACGATACCCGGCCCACCCAGGCCTCCCCGCAGCTTGCGCAGGCCATTGGGAATTTGCAAAAGCTGGAGGAAGCCGGTGTGGAGCGCACCCTGCTCGCGGATGCTCAGGGGCAGATCTATGGCCAGGTGCATGTTGACAATGCTGCAACTGCCCTGCGGGAACGAACCAATACGCTCAAGCAGGCGGCGTCCACCTCATCCGAGAAGGCGACGATTGAAATCGTGGCCTTGATGTTCCAGAGCATTCTTGCCGAAGACCGCATTCCGCCGGTGATCCGGGTCTGGTTTGCCCGTTTGCAGATGCCGGTGTTGCGTGTGGCGATTTCCGAGCCCGAGTTCTTCGAATCGCTGCAGCATCCTGCACGCCGGCTGATTGACCGCATGGGGTCTTGCGTGCTGGGCTTTGATGTCACGGTAGCAGGCGGCGCCATGGAGTCCGAAATAAAGCGAATCGTGCAGGTGATAGAGCAGTATCCYGAAACAGGSCGSCGGGTGTTYCAGCTGGTTTATGACGAGTTCGAAAAGTTCYTRTCCAAATTCCTTTCCGAGCACGGCAGTGCTGCCCGCGTTGTCAGTATTGCCCAGCAGGTCGAACAAAAAGAGACCATGACGATCCAGTACACCATTGAGATGCGGAACATGCTCAATGACATGCCGGTTCGTGACGAGATCCGTGAATTTCTCTTCAAGGTTTGGGCTGAAGTGCTGGCGATCGCTGCGATGAAGAATGGCCCGCAACACGACGAAACCATCACACTCAAGCGAGCCGCCGCTGATCTGGTGTGGGCCGCAAGCGCCAAGCCGAACCGCAACGACCGTGCCCGCGTGATTGCAGATCTGCCGAAATTGCTGCAGTTGTTGCGTCTGGGCATGTCCATGCTGGGCCTGGATGTCTCTGAACAGGACGGACACCTGAAAGTCATCAGTGACACGCTGGCCGATGCGTTCATGTCCAAAACCGACACCATTTCCATGGAGCGGGTAGAGATCATGGCCAAACGGCTGATGAATCTGGAAGACTACCTTTCCGACGAAGATGTCGGCGACCTGCCGCTGGATACGGACAGCCTGGTCACCATGATCGGCATCGATGCCACCGATATTGAAGTGATTGCCGATGGCGGCAGCCAGCCCACGGAAGCCATGCGCGCGTGGGCGCGGGAACTCCAGGTGGGAACGTGGTTTAGTCTCGACCACAATGGCAAGGTCAGCCATGTGCAGTTTGCATGGTGCAGCGACCGCAAGCAATTGCATTTGTTTGCTTCCGCTGATGGCCGCAACTTCCTGATACAGGCCCGCCGGCTTGCCGCCTACCTGCAATCGGGGCTGCTGGTGCCTACGGAAGAGGAAGCGCTTACGGTGCGCGCGACGCGCGACGCTCTCGCCAAACTGGATGCGAACCCCGAGCGTTTACTCGGCTGAGGTCTGGTTGTCCGGCGCCGCAGGAACCGGCTCAAGATACAACCCCCGTTTTTCGCGCGGGCGCTTAATGGGCCAGGCGGCCTTCCGTGTCGTCGCACAGTTCGTCCAGTACCAGCGCGTCGGGTTCTTCACCGAAGCTCCAGTAAACCATCAACACGATGATTTTCAGGTCATCCAGCGTGACCGGATCGCCTGGCGCCGCCATGGCCCGGTCAATGACGATCTCGCGCATGTGCGGAGGCAGTACGCCGGACGACTCAAGGAAACTGACAAACCCCAGGCTTTGCGCCCCCAGGTGTGTTTGTTCTGCGATCGAGAAAACGCGAAGGCTATCGGCAGACTGTGGAATGACGGGATGCACGCCTGGCTCCGCGAGATCTGAGAGCGCGCTGGCGGGCAGGCTGATTTGTGTGCCTTGAGCGGCGACATTCAAGCCGTCGAGCCAGATAAGGGCGGCCTGAATTTCTTCCGCTTCAAAGCCCGCCGCTGTCAATTTGCGGCCGAGCCGCTGAAGTTCGGGGCAAGCGTCACCTTGCCAGTAATTTTCGTAGACGTACACGAGTACTTCGAACATGCGTCCAATATAACGCAGTTGGCTGCAACGTTGTCAAGGCCGCGAAAAGAGAAGCGTGTTTAGGCGTTGGCACGGCGCTGAAACAGCCCGCCAGGCAGCCTGAAGACCTGGCTGTCGAGCTCCAGCTCAAGCAGTTTCGCCTGCAGCAGGGCTGTTTCCATCCCGGTTCGCGCCTGCAAGGTGTCCAGGCTCACTACGTCGAATCCCAGGGCCGCGATCAAGGCTGCGGAAGACGAAGACCCGACTTGTGGGCCGCCTTCTTCCGGGACCTGGGTGTATTCCGCCGTGCCGGGCGCGATACTTTGGGTTGGGAGGTTCAGCTCTTCCAATACGTCCTGCGCAGTTTCTACCAGCTTGGCACCTTGCTTGATCAGCGCATGGCAGCCGCGCGATTGGGGCGAATGAATGGAGCCTGGGATGGCAAAAACCTCTTTGCCTTGTTCGGCAGCGAGCCGTGCGGTGATCAATGATCCCGACTGCAATGCAGCCTCGATGACCAGCGTACCCAGCGAGAGTCCTGAAATGATGCGGTTACGCCGCGGGAAATTCGCGGTCAGCGGGGGCGTACCCAGCGGGAATTCGCTGATGATCATGCCTTGCTGGGCAATACGATGTGCCAGTTCAAGGTGTTTTTTGGGATAGACGCGATCAAGTCCGGTGCCCACCACGGCAATCGTATCTCCACCGGCTTGCATGGCGCCGTCGTGCGCCGCACCGTCGACACCCAGGGCCAATCCCGACACGATGCAAAGGTTGGCACCGGCCAGCGCCTTGGCAAATTGCCGTGCATTGGTTTCGCCTTGCGGCGTTGGATTGCGGCTGCCTACGATGGCAATACGGGCCGCGCCGTGTTCCTGTGATGCCGGCAAACCGCCTGCCTGTTTGCCAAGCATATAGAGCATCAGCGGCGGGTCCGCTATGTTGAGCAAGGCTGCGGGATATGCCGCATCTCCGAGGGCGACGACCCGCCGGTTCTCGCCAGCCTCTAGCCATTCCAGCGTCATTTGCAGCTGGTTTGCCAGATTCGGGGGCTCTACCTGGAGTGCCCGGGCCAGTTTCTCAGGCCCCAGCTGTTCCAGAACACCCGGACTCTGCTCAAAAATCGCCTGCACCGAGCCAAACGCGGCCAGCAGTTTGCGGGCATTTTCGTTTCCCACACCCGTTGAGAGAGTCAGGCGCAACCAGGCCTGGAGTTCTTGTTTTTCCACGTGACGGCCAGTGCCTGCAAAAAGAAAAGGTCAACGAATTCGAGAGCCCGTCTCGAATTTCGATTGACCCAGATTGCCAAATCCGGTGTTAGCTGCAGTCAGCTTAATTGGGATTGGCGAAGCGGTCCCCGACCTTCACGCCGTCAGTCACCTGAAGTACGAGTGCATAGGAAACCGCGTCAAAGGTGCGAAACACCATCAACAAACCATTTCGCTCGTTAGGCAGCTTGATCTGTGGCCGGCTGCTGTCAGTCCTATCTTGCAGCCGCGCGCCGTCTTTGAGGATGGCCATGACGTGACCACGTTCCAATCCGTCCCTGGCACCGCGATTGATGACGACGACCTGGTTCTCGGCGGCGTTGGTCACTGCACTGCCGTAAATCGAGACGATCTGTCCGGTGACGGTAGATGAAGGGGCGTGCGGAATGTAGTTGAGCAACTCGCGGGGTGGCTCCACCAGCAGGCGGTCGCCTACCCGCATTTCTTCCTTGGTGGCAACGATGTCGATGGTTGCCGGCACGATCTCGGACTGCATCTTGCCGTCCTTGCCGGCTGTTTCCGTGACCGACTCGCCGCGCGCGATTTCCGCTTTGCCGACGTATTGCGCTTCATAGCCCAGGATGGCTTGCGTCGTTGGGTCTTTCAGTGGTGTTGCGTTACGGAACACCCGGTAGTTGACCGGTTCGCCTTTTTCAACGCTCAAGGGTTTTGCATTGGCATTGCTTCCCGCGTACTGGCTGCGTGCATAGGCGCGATCTCCGCGGCTGAGCAGCACACGGCCTTCCTGGGCCGCCACGATGCGCGGCGCATTGGAAATCACGGCCTCGTCAACGATCAGGGCTTCATTCAGGAAGGGCTCAATCAGGTTGGGCGCCAGCGTGGGAATAGAGGCGTCCGCCAGGGATTCAAAGCGGGTGCGCGGAGAAATGCGTACGGTGTCCGAGGGCGGGCCGTCGGTTTGGGCCTGACGGGTCCGCAAAACGGCGCGTCCGTTGGATTTTTCAAGGTAAAGCTGTTGCCCGGGGTAAATTCGGTGAGGGTTGCGGATGTCTTGCAGGTTCATGCCCCACAGCTCTGGCCAGCGCCAGGCGCTTTTCAGGAACAGGCCGGAAATAGCCCACAAAGTGTCACCGCGCTTGACGGTATAGGTATCCGGCGCATTGGGAGCCAGTTCACCCAGCGGGACGCCCGTCTGGGCCACTTGCGCGGCCGTGGCTTTCTGGTCGGCCGTGATGGGGAAGTTCTGGGCATGCAGGCCGACCGAGATCCCCAGCAGAGCTGCAGCGGCTATTGAAATTTGACTGAAACGACCAGAAATTGTTTGCATCTTGTAGGCCTTCGGCGCTTTTATTGGACTGGTACGGCATTTTCGGGGTGCAACCCCGGGGAAAAACCGTGTTTGTATCTTGATAAATCACTAACGATTTTGTACCTAAGCCCTTGATTAAGCAACGAATACGCGATTCTGGGAATATCAGGATGCCGAAAAACAGGGAAAAGTGGCGAAAATAGCGACATCCCACCCATTGCCAGCCTTCTTCCATGAGCCAGTTAACCATTCTTCGCTACCCCGACCCCCGACTGCACACGGTTGCCAAACCCGTGGCAGCTGTTGATGCACGCCTGCGCAAGCTGGTCGATGACATGCTTGAGACCATGTATGGCGCCGAAGGCATTGGCCTGGCAGCCACTCAGGTGGATGTCCATGAACGCCTGATCGTGATTGACGTGAGCGAAAACCGCGACCAGCCCATGGTGCTGATCAATCCCGAAATCACCTGGGCCAGCGAGGAAACGCGTGTAGGCGACGAGGGTTGCCTGTCGGTGCCGGGCATCTACGACGGCGTGGAACGCTCCACCTCCATCAAGGTGCAGGCGCTGGACCTCGACGGCAAGCCGCAGGTGCATGAGGCTGAGGGCATGCTGGCGGTCTGTATCCAGCATGAGATGGACCATTTGATGGGCAAGGTGTTCGTCGAATACCTGTCACCGCTCAAGCGCAACCGCATCAAGACCAAAATGATCAAGCAGAAAAAGGACGAGGACCGCGACGCCGCGCGTTGAGACCCTGTCCGGCTTGCGGGATGCGCGGGGCTTTGCCGCTGCTGCACCGCTATTTTTGCGGGGTCTTTAGAATTGGCCCCCATGCGCGTTATTTTTGCCGGTACCCCAGAGTTCGCCCGTGTGGCCCTGCAAAAACTCCACGCAGCGGGTTTTGATATCCCCCTCGTACTGACCCAGCCCGACCGTCCCGCCGGGCGCGGCATGAAGCTGCAGGCCTCACCCGTCAAACAATGGGCTGAAAGCGCCCACGTCGCGGTCGCCCAGCCCCGCAGCCTGCGGCTTGATGGCAAATTTCCCGACGACGCAGCCGCCGCGCGTGAAGCCATCGCTGCCGCAGGCGCAGACGTGATGGTCGTGGCCGCCTATGGGCTGATTCTTCCGCAATGGGTGCTGGATGCGCCCAGGCTAGGCTGCCTTAATATCCATGCCTCGCTGCTGCCACGCTGGCGCGGCGCGGCGCCCATTCACCGCGCCATCGAAGCCGGTGACACAGAAACGGGCGTCACCATCATGCAAATGGACGCCGGACTCGACACCGGCGACATGCTGCTGGGCGAAAAGCTGCGAATCGCCCCGCAAGACACTACCGGCTCCTTGCACGACAGGCTGGCCGACCTGGGCGGACGCCTCATTGTCGAGGCGCTGGAGCTCGCCGCGTGCGGCGGCCTCAAGGCGATCGTCCAGCCCGCAGACGGCGTCACTTACGCCCACAAGATCGAAAAACACGAGGCCCTGATCGATTGGACTCAAAGTGTGGCCGCGATTGAGCGCCGCATTCGCGCCTTCAACCCCTTCCCGGGCGCCGCCGGGCTGCTGGGCGGACAAACACTGAAGTTTTGGCAAGCCGAAGTATTGGCAGGCACTGCGCCGCCTTCCGGAACTTTGCCAGGCCAGGTGCTGGCGGCTGGGCCCGGCGGTGTGGATATCGCCGCAATCGATGGCGTCCTGCGCGTCAGCCGCCTGCAGAAAGCCGGCGGCAAGGCGCTGGACGCGGCCGATTTTCTGCGGGGATTCGAAATCACCCCCGGCATGGTGTTCAACCCGCCAGAGGCCACCCAACCGGCATGAGAAGAAAGAAGGTTTTGTGAAAGCATTGTTCAAGCACCCCGACTTCCGCCTGGGGGTGAGTGAGCTCGCCACCGTGGCGCCTGGCATTGCCGCTTGGGGCCTGATGACGGGGGTGGCCATGGTCAAGTCGGGCATGAGCCTGACGGAGGTCCTGTTGATGGCCATCCTGGTGTTTGCCGGCAGCTCGCAGCTGGCGGCTTTGCCCCTCATCGTGGCCGGCGCGCCCATGTGGGTGATCCTGGCGACTTCGTTTTGCGTCAACCTGCGCTTCATGGTGTTCAGCGCGCATTTGCGCCCTTACGTGATGCACCAGGGTTTGTGGCGGCGCATGGCCTTTGGCTACGGCATGGCCGACCTGAACTATGTGCTTTTTACCAAGCGCTTCCCGCACCCCGCAACCGACGCCGCCGGCATCGAAGCGCAGGACGCCTACTGGATCGGCAGCTGCGGCATGAGCTGGGTCAGCTGGGTCGGCGCCACACTTGTGGGGATTGCACTGGCCAATTCCATTCCGCTCTCCTGGGGCTTGGGTTTTGCCGGCATCCTGGCGCTGCTGGGCATCATGTGGTCGCTGGCCACCACCCGCCTGCGGGCCGTGTCTGCCGCTATCGCAGGCGCCGCCGCCGTTGCGACGTACGCCTTGCCTTTGAAGCTCAATATCCTGGTGGGCATTGCCGTAGCGGTGGTTGTCTGCCTGCTGCTGGAAAAAACCGCACCCGCCAAACCGTCGGCCGCCACCGCTGGAGCCGGAGACGCCGCATGAACCAGACCGATCTCTGGACAGTGGCCACCATCATCGGCATGACGCTGGTGACGGTCCTCACGCGCTCCTTCTTTTTCCTTTCCAGCAAACCGTGGACGCTGCCCGGCTGGGCGCAGCGCGGTCTGCATTACGCGCCCATTGCGGCGCTGGCCGCCGTGATCGTGCCGGAAATGGTGATGAGCCAAGGCCATCTCATTGCAACCTGGAAAGACGCGCGCCTCTTTGCCGTGTTGGCAGGCACCGCCTGGTATTACTGGCGCCGTGGTGTGTTGGGCACCATCCTGGCCGGCATGGCCGTCTACCTGCCGCTGCACATGGGGATGAATTGGTAGCCCCCACGGTAAAAATTAGCACACCCCTATCGGGCTCACTGCGTGTAGCCCTTTTCCCCTTGCAGGGGACGGCGCCTGCGGCCCGGCAAAGCCGGTTCCGCGGCCCCCGCTGGCCTTGGCGTTACTCGCTTCGCATCGTGTTTGGTGTCGACTGCTATCAAATCAGTAGCTGCTCGCGCTCGTCCTGCGTGGGCTGAAGACCGATTCGATGCGTAAATTTACGTTTTCCAGACTTTGTCTGACGGGCCCATGTACATACGGCCACCTACAATTTGAGGCTTTGGGCGCTGTGGCCCAAAGCCTTTTTTATTCTGCGAGCGATTTATGAACTTCATCCGTTTCTCCGACCTGTGCGCCAGCAGCAAAGTTGCCGGCAAGCGTGTGTTTATCCGTGCCGACCTCAACGTGCCGCAGGACGACAACGGCAACATCACCGAAGACACGCGCATCCGCGCGTCGATTCCCTGTATCCAGATGGCGCTGGATGCCGGTGCGGCGGTGATGGTGACGTCCCATCTTGGACGGCCGGTGGAAGGTGAATTCAAACCGGCGGATTCGCTGGCGCCTGTGGCCCAGCGGATGGGCGAGTTGATGAAGCGCGACATTCCGCTGGTGTCCGGCTGGGTGGACGGCGTCGATGTCAAACCCGGACAGCTGGTGATGCTGGAGAACTGCCGTCTCAACAAGGGCGAGAAGAAAAACAGCGAAGAACTGGCACGCAAGATGGCCGGGCTGTGCGATATTTTTGTGCACGACGCTTTTGGCACTGCGCACCGCGCCGAGGCTTCCACCTATGGCATTGCGCAATACGCGCCCATGGCCAGCGCCGGCCCGTTGCTGGCCGCAGAGATGGACGCGATCTCCAAGGCCTTATCGAGCCCGCGCCGCCCGCTGGTTGCCATCGTGGCTGGCAGCAAGGTCTCTACCAAACTCACCATCCTTAAAGCACTGGCGGCCAACGTCGACCAGCTCATCGTGGGTGGCGGCATTGCCAATACCTTCATGCTGGCTGCCGGTTTGAAAATCGGCAAAAGCCTCGCCGAGGCCGACCTGCTAGCCGAAGCCAAGGCCGTGATCGATGCCATGAAAGCGCGCGGCGCCGAGGTGCCAATTCCGACCGATGTGGTCACTGCCAAAACCTTTGCCGCTGACGCGCCCGCCACCGTCAAGGCAGCCACTGACGTCGCCGACGACGACCTGATCCTGGACATCGGTCCGCAAACCACCGCGCGGCTGGCCGCGCAGCTCAAGGCCGCTGGCACCATCGTCTGGAACGGCCCGGTCGGCGTGTTTGAGTTCGACGCTTTCGCCAAGGGTACCGAGGGCATAGCGCGCGCCATCGCCGACAGCAGCGCGTTCTCGATCGCAGGCGGCGGTGACACCCTGGCCGCCATCGCCAAGTACGGCATTGAAAAGCAGGTCGATTACATCTCCACGGGTGGCGGCGCTTTCCTCGAAGTGCTCGAAGGCAAGACCTTGCCGGCCTTTGAAATTCTGCAAAAACGCGCTGTGGGTTGAAAACACTTTGCTCCTTTTTCAGGAGCTGCTCGCGCGCGTCCTTATTGGGCTGCGGCGTGTTTTTCTCCTGAAATCAGCGTTTTTTCATGGCGTCACGCCAAGGTGGCCGGCCATTGCGTTACGGCACGGTGCGGCCGCACTTCCTTGCCACGGCGGTTGCCTCGGGGCCATATTTGGTAACGCTCTTGTAACCATTTCCATGTGAAAATCAGAAACTAAATTACAGGAGACAGACATGAAGATGCAGCGCCGCGGCACCAAAATCGTGGCCACCCTTGGCCCCGCCTCCAGCGATCCGGCCTTGCTGGAGCAGATGATCCGCGCGGGCGTCAATTGCGTGCGGCTGAACTTCAGCCACGGCACGGCGCAAGACCACATCGACCGTGCCAGGCTGGTGCGCGAAGCCGCCACCCGCGCCGGGCGCGAGGTCGCCATCATGGCCGACCTGCAGGGCCCCAAAATCCGTGTGGGCAAATTTGCCGAGGGCAAGGTGCAGCTTGAGCAGGGCATGAAGTTTGTGCTTGACGCGTCCCGCACCGAGCTGGGTGACATCAACGGCGTGGGCCTGGACTACAAGGAACTGCCGCGCGACGTCAAGGCCGGTGACACGCTGCTGCTCAACGACGGGCTGATCGTCATGGTTGTCGACAAAGTGAAGGGCGAGCAGGTCCACGCGACGGTCAAAGTCGGCGGCGTGCTGTCCAACAACAAGGGTATCAACAAGCAGGGCGGCGGCCTGACGGCGCCCGCGCTGACGGCCAAGGACATGGAGGACATCAAGACCGCCATGAGTTTCCAGGCCGACTATGTCGCGGTGAGCTTTCCGCAAAATGCCAGTGACATGGAAATGGCGCGCCAGCTGTGCAATGTGGCCGGCGCCGAGCAGCGCCACAAGCCGGGCCTGATCGCCAAGATCGAGCGGGCCGAGGCGATCCCCAACCTGGAATCCATCTGCAGGGCCAGCGACGGCATCATGGTCGCGCGCGGCGACCTGGCCATCGAGGTCGGCAATGCCGCTGTGCCGGCGCTGCAAAAACGCATGATCCGCATGGCCCGCGAGCTGGACAAGGTGGTCATTACCGCGACCCACATGATGGAGTCCATGATCACCAACCCGGTGCCCACCCGCGCCGAGGTCAGCGACGTAGCCAACGCGGTGCTCGACGGCACCGACGCCGTCATGACCTCGGCCGAGACCGCTGCCGGCCGTTACCCGCTGGAAACCATTATCGAGATGGCCAACATCTGCGCCGAAGCCGAAAAGGCCGAGGACGTGAAACTGGACGCCGACTTCACCGGCATGACTTTTGACCGGATTGACCAGTCCATCGCCATGGGTGCCCTGTTCACCGCCCACCACCTGGGCTGCAAAGCCATTGTGGCGCTGACTGATTCAGGCTCCACGGCGCTGTGGATGAGCCGCCACCGCATCCACATTCCCATCTACGCACTGACGCCCAAACTGGCGACCCAGCGCAAGATGGCGCTGTACCGCAATGTCAGGCCGCTGCTGATGGACCAGAGTGTCGAGCGCGACACCGCCCTCGGCGATGCCGAGGCGCACCTGAAAAAACGCGGCATCGTCGAAAGTGGCGATATCTACGCCATTACTTGCGGTGAACCCATGGGTGCGCCGGGCGGCACCAACATGCTGAAAATCTGCAGGGTGGCTTAAAGATATGGCCCCCACGGTCACTCACTTCGTGTAGCTCCCTGCCCCCCGAGGGGGCCGCCCGCCTGCGGTCTGGCAAAGCCAGTCCCGCGGCTCATGCTGGCTTGAAGAGTTCTTTGAGCGCAGCCAGCGGGGTATTTCACCAGAGGGGCCAAGGGTCCGGCTTCGCCGGCCCAAGGCGCCGTCCCCTGGAAGGGGAGAACAGGCTACACGCAGTGAGCCTGGACAGGGGTGAACCTTCTTACATGCGGTTACCCCGCGTATTTCCTCGCAACATCTACACAAGTTCGCCTAATAACCCTGGTTTGCGCAGCCGTTAGAATCAAAGCTTCGGTTACCCGGCGGTTACGGCCCATCAGGCAGCCCTTGCGCTGCACGGCCTTTCGCCCCGTAATCCGCCTTCTACTCGCAGCTTTTTTTAACTTTCTGGGGATCTGATCATGGCACTCGTTTCGATGCGCGAGCTGCTGGACCATGCGGCAGTCAATGGCTACGGCATTCCGGCTTTTAACGTCAACAACCTCGAGCAGGTGCAAGCCGTGATGGAAGCGGCCAAGGAAACCGGCGCGCCCGTCATCCTGCAGGCCAGCGCGGGTGCGCGCAAGTACGCTGGTGAGCCATTCATCAAGCACCTGATCGAAGCGGCCATCGAGATGTATCCCAACATTCCCCTGGTCATGCACCAGGACCACGGCCAGAACCCCGACGTGTGCCAGGGTGCTATCAACCTCGGTTTTTCGTCGGTCATGATGGATGGATCGCTGGAGGCCGACGGCAAGACCATCGCCAGCTATGAATACAACGTCGAAGTGACCAAGAAGGTCTCCCAACTCGCGCATAAGTACGGCGTCACGGTAGAAGGTGAGCTCGGCTGCCTGGGTTCGCTGGAGACCATGAAGGGCGACAAGGAAGATGGCCACGGCACCGATGCCACCATGACGCGCGAGCAACTGCTGACCGACCCCGAGCAGGCCGCCGACTTCGTCAAGCGCACACAAATTGACGCGCTGGCGATTGCCATCGGCACCAGCCACGGCGCCTATAAGTTCACCCGCAAGCCCACCGGCGACATTCTGGCGATCGACCGCATCAAGGAGATCCACAAGCGCATCCCGAGCACCCACCTGGTGATGCACGGCTCGTCCTCGGTGCCGCAGGAAATGCTGGCTGTCATTCGCCAGTACGGGGGCCAGATGAAGGAAACCTACGGCGTGCCCGTCGAGGAAATCCAGGAAGCCATCAAGCACGGCGTGCGCAAGATCAACATCGACACCGACATCCGCCTGGCCATGACTGGCGCTG
>NZ_JBFUBD010000065.1:0-14779 GCF_056405935.1 Polaromonas sp. P1_E3 | reverse complement strand
GCTWTATAGCGAACGCCTGCGCCGTTCAGGTGGAGCTTGGCGCCGCTGACCTCGACCGGGTCATCGATCTTGATGCCTGAAACTTCCATCGGGTCGGCCAAGGCGCTGAACGACAGTACCAAACCGGCCAGGCCAGCCATGCATCGCGTTATCAAAGTCATGAATTTGTCTCCAGATAATGGGGAAATAGAACGAGCGTTCTTTTTTATGGGTTCATTTTGGGCGCAGCTACCCTCCCTTACAAGAGGGTTTGCGAGATAAGCATTACTACCAGTTGTTGTAACTTTGCCAACTGCGCCGGCCTTGAGGGTCCGGTGGGCCGCTGTTTGCTACACTTTGCCCTTCATGTTCATTCATCGCGTCATTCAGACAGGTTGTGCAGGCCGGGGAGCCTGGCCCTGGCGTACCTGTCATTTCTCGCACGCCTGAGGCGCACGCGGRCTGGCACACTGCCACTTGCCCGTGTATCTGCCGCGGTTTTTGCGACACCCCCCTTGATGCGCTCCGGCCCTGGTCGGAGCATCCCGGCCCCATGCTTCGGGGTATTTTGAATGACAGGAGGCTACGCCCTTGAGCGCGTTGCCTCCTTGCGAAGGACTCATCCGTGATCACAGAACTCGAATTTAAAAGCCTGGCCGGCCAGGGCTATAACCGCATTCCCTTGATGGTCGAGGCATTTGCCGACCTCGAAACGCCTCTTTCCCTTTACCTCAAGCTGGCCCACTCCAGGGACGGTGGCAAGTTCAGCTTCCTGCTGGAGTCGGTGGTGGGCGGCGAGCGGTTCGGCCGCTACAGTTTTATCGGCCTTCCCGCCCGCACACTGGTGCGGGCATCCGGTTTTGGGCCAGACACCCTGACCGAAGTGGTGACCGACGGCAAGGTTGTGGAAACCTCCAAAGCCAATCCGCTTGACTTCATCAGCGACTACCAGAAGCGTTTCAAGGTCGCCCTGCGGCCCGGCCTGCCGCGCTTTTGCGGCGGCCTGGCGGGTTACTTCGGCTATGACACCGTGCGCTACGTTGAGAAAAAGCTCGAAGCCTCCTGCCCGCCCGACACATTGGGTTGCCCCGATATCCTGTTGCTGCAGTGCGAAGAGCTCGCCGTGATCGACAACCTGTCGGGCAAGCTTTACCTGATTGTTTATGCCGACCCGGCGCGGCCGGAAGCCTATGCCAATGCCAAAAAGCGCCTGCGTGAGCTGAAGGACCAGCTGAAGTATTCCGTCAGCGCGCCGGTGGTGAAACCGTCGCAGAGTTATCCGGCTGAGCGCGACTTTGCCAAGGCCGACTACATCGCTGCGGTGGAACGCGCCAAGCGGCTGATCGAGGCGGGCGACTTCATGCAGGTGCAGGTCGGCCAGCGTATCAAGAAGCGCTACACCGAGTCGCCGCTGAGCCTGTACCGCGCGCTGCGTTCACTGAACCCTTCGCCCTACATGTACTACTACCACTTCGGTGACTTCCATGTGGTGGGGGCTTCTCCGGAGATCTTGGTCAGGCAGGAAAAGGTCGAAGAGGAGCAGAAGATCACGATCAGGCCATTGGCCGGCACACGGCCCCGCGCCTCTTCGCCCGAAGCCGACAAGGCCGTGGAGCACGAACTGGTGAACGACCCGAAAGAGCGCGCCGAACACGTGATGCTGATTGACCTGGCGCGCAACGACATCGGGCGCATCGCCAAAACCGGCACGGTGAAAGTCACTGAAGCCTTCGCGGTCGAGCGCTACAGCCATGTCATGCACATCGTCAGCAACGTTGAAGGCACGCTGCTGGACGGCATGTCGAGCATGGATGTGCTCAAGGCCACCTTCCCTGCCGGCACGCTGACCGGTGCACCCAAGGTCCACGCGATGGAACTCATCGACCAGCTTGAGCCGACCAAGCGGGGCCTCTACGGCGGCGCCTGCGGTTACCTCAGCTATGCCGGCGACATGGACGTGGCCATTGCCATCCGCACCGGCATCATCAAGGACCAGACGCTGTATGTGCAGGCGGCGGCCGGCGTGGTGGCCGATTCCGTGGCCGAGCTGGAGTGGAAGGAGACCGAAGCCAAGGCGCGCGCGCTGCTGCGGGCCTCCGAGCTGGTGGAGGAGGGCCTGGAATGAACACGCTGCCCCATCCCGCCGTTGAGCACTGCGACACCATGGCCGATGTGCGCCGCCACATCGACGCACTGGACGACCGCATTGCACCATTGATCGCCGAGCGCAGCGCCTATGTGGCGCAGGCCGCGCGCATCAAGCAAAGCGCCAGCCAGATTGTCGACAACGCGCGCATCGAATTCATCGTCGAGCGCGTGCGCGCCCAGGCCCGTGCGGCCGGCGCTCCCGAGGCCATCATGGAAGCCACCTACCGCGCCATGATCGCCGCATCCATTGATTTTGAGCGCGGCGAGTTCACACGCCTGCGCCAGGGGGACTGAACCATGAAGCGCACCAAACTCCTGATGATCGACAACTACGACAGCTTCACCTACAACATCGTCCAGTATTTTGGCGAGCTGGGTGCCGAGGTTGAAGTGTTTCGCAATGACGAGATCACGGTCGCCGAAATCGCCGCGCGCACTCCTGACGTGCTGGTGGTGTCGCCCGGTCCTTGCTCACCCGCCGAAGCCGGTATTTCAGTGGCAGCGATCGAGTATTTCGCCGGCAAGCTCCCGATTCTGGGCGTCTGCCTGGGCCACCAGGCCATAGGCGCCGCTTTTGGCGGCAAGATCGTGCGYGCCCAGCAGCTCATGCAYGGMAAGACCAGCGTCATCACCACCACACAGSAGGGTGTGTTCGCCGGGCTGCCCGRGCAGTTTGTGGTGAACCGYTACCACTCSCTGGCGATCGAAAAGGAATCTTGCCCCGACGTACTGGCGGTCACGGCGCGAACCGACGATGGCGAAATCATGGGCGTGCGCCACAAGGAGCTGCCTATCCAGGGCGTGCAATTCCATCCGGAGTCCATCCTCACGGAGCACGGCCACGCCATGCTGAAAAACTTTCTGGAGCAAACGGCATGATCCATGTTGCTATTATTTTGATAGCTGCTTGCGCCCGTCCATATTGCCCTGGAGGCAAAAATGGCTGATAAAACCGTCGTGGACCTGCGCAGCGATACCGTGACCCGACCCACAGCCGCCATGCGGGAAGCCATGATGGCGGCACCGTTGGGTGACGACGTTTTCGGCGACGACCCGGCCGTCAACGCCTTGCAATCAAAGATCGCCGGGCTGCTGGGCTTTGAGGCCGCGCTTTTTGTACCCACCGGCACGCAGAGCAATCTTTGCGCGATCCTCTCCCACTGCCAGCGCGGTGACGAATACATCGTCGGCCAGATGGCGCACTGCTACCGCTGGGAGGGCGGCGGCGCTGCGGTGTTTGGCAGCGTCCAGCCGCAGCCGTTGAACCACCACACCGATGGCACGCTGGCGCTTGCAGAGATCGAAGCTGCCATCAAGCCTGACGACGCGCACTTTGCGCGCACGCGGATGCTGGCGCTCGAGAACACCCTGGGCGGCAAGCTTCTCCCCTTTGACTATGTGCGGCAGGCCACTGCGCTGGCGAAGAAGCATGGCCTTGCCCGCCACCTGGACGGCGCGCGGCTCTTCAACGCCGCCGTAGCGCAGGCTGCGCAAACGGGCAGCAACCCGCTGGCTGAGGCGCGCCGCATTGCGGACTGTTTTGACAGCGTCTCCGTTTGCTTCAGCAAGGGCCTGGGCGCGCCGGTCGGCTCAGCGCTTTGCGGTTCGCGCGAGTTCATCGCGCGGGCACATCGCATCCGGAAGATGGCCGGCGGCGGCATGCGCCAGGCCGGCATGCTGGCTGCGGCCGCGTCGCATGCGCTGGATCACCATGTCGGACGCCTGGCGCAAGACCATGCCCTGGCCAAATACCTGGCCGACGGCCTGGCGGGCATTGACGTTCTGCAGGTGGAGCCGCCGCAGACCAATATCGTATTTGTCGACCTGACGGGCGCGGCGCGGGAACAGTCGGCCGCCCTGCTCAAGCACCTGGCCAGCCAGGGCATTGAGGCCACCGGGCTGTACCGCCTGCGTTTTGTCACGCACCTGGATGTGGACACCGCCGGCATAGACCGCGCCGTCGCTGCCATCCGGCAGTTTTTCAAGTGAAAGGCCCCCACCATGCCTGATTTCCAACACCTTTTGCTTTTCATCGCGGCGGGCTGGCTGCTGAACCTGACGCCGGGCCCGGACGTGCTTTACATCGTGACCCATTCGCTGCGCTCGGGCGCCCGCGCCGGCATAGTTGCGGGCCTGGGCATCACGGCAGGATGCTTTGTGCATATCTTTGCGGCGGCCGTGGGTGTCGGCGCGTTGCTCGCCACTTCGGCCACGGCGTTTACCGTGCTCAAGTGGGCGGGTGCGGCTTACCTGCTGTGGACAGGCGCAAAGATCCTTTTCTCCAGGGCGCCGCAAGCCACCACCGATCTGGCTGCCGTTGCTGCCGCAGAGCCGCCCAAGCGGCTGAAAGCCATTTTCATGGGCGGCTTCTGGACGAATGTGCTGAACCCCAAGGTGGCGATCTTTTTCCTGGCCTTCGTGCCGCAGTTCATTGCCCCCGGCACCGACAACAAGGCCCTGGCCTTTGTATTGTTGGGGGTGCTGTTCAACGTGAACGCCATCCCGGTTAATTCAGGCTGGGCCCTGGCGGCTGCCTGGATGGCGCGGCGCGATGCCGTGCAGCGCGGCATGCACTGGCTGGACCGTGCAGCCGGCGCGATGTTCATCGCATTCGGCCTCAAGCTCGCCCTCACCGATACGCCGGCGAACTGAGCTATCCATTTCATTCAGAACAAAAGCAGCGAGACACGCCATGCCCCATACCCACAAAATCACCCCTCAGGAAGCCCTGCAGCGCACCATCGAGCACCGCGAGATTTTCCACGACGAAATGCTGCACATCATGCGGCTGATCATGAGCGGCGAGATGTCGCCCGTGATGATGGCCGCGCTCATCACCGGCCTGCGCGTAAAGAAAGAAACCATCGGCGAGATCACCGCCGCCGCGCAGGTGATGCGCGAGTTTTCCACCAAGGTCAATGTGGCCGACAAGACGCATCTGGTCGATATCGTCGGCACCGGTGGTGACGGCTCGCACACTTTCAACATCTCGACCTGCTCCATGTTTGTGGCGGCGGCGGCAGGCGCCAAAGTCAGCAAGCACGGCGGGCGTAGCGTCAGCAGCAAGTCGGGCAGTGCCGACGTCATCGAGTCGCTGGGTATCCATATCGGTCTGTCGCCTGAAGCCATTGCGAAATGCATCGACGAGGTTGGCGTGGGCTTCATGTTTGCGCCCAACCACCACCCGGCCATGAAAAACGTTGCACCGATCCGCAAGGAACTGGGCGTGCGTACCATCTTCAATATATTGGGGCCGTTGACCAACCCGGCCAGCGCACCCAACATCCTGATGGGCGTGTTCCATTCGGACCTGGTCGGTATCCAGGTCCGCGCTTTGCAGCGCCTGGGCGCCGAGCACGCGATGGTGGTGTATGGCAAGGACGGCATGGACGAGGTCAGTCTGGGCGCGGCGACAGTGGTTGGCGAACTCAGGAACGGTGAGATCACCGAATACGAAATCCACCCCGAAGACTTCGGCATGCCCATGGCCAGCAATCGCGCGTTGCGCGTGGAAACACCCGAACAGTCCAAGGCCATGCTGTTGGGTGTGCTGGACAACCAGCCGGGCGCGGCGCGTGACATCGTGGTTCTGAATGCAGGGGCCGCCCTGTACGCGGCCAATGTGGCCGACTCCATGAAAGCGGGCATTGTGCTGGCGCGCGCGGCGCTGGAGTCCGGCGCGGCGAGAGCCAAGCTGGATCAGCTCGCGAGCCACAGCCAGAAGCTCGCCTGACGGCTTGTTGCAGTGCATGACTGCACTGCTTTATTGACCTGCTTTATTCCCGTGTGGTCACACGCGCGTCGGTTGCGGCGAAATGCAGGCCGACCGTACTGCCTGGCCCGGCCACGTCCAGCAGCGCATCACTGAACACCAGCAGTTCACCCAGCGGTGTAAGAACCACGCTTTCGATGCGGCTTCCCAAATAAGCCTGCCGCAGAACTTTTCCCGTCAGCGTGCTTCCTTCGAGTTCGCCGATGCGGATGCGGTGCGGCCGAATGGCCAGCGCCACGGCGCCATCGGGCATGCCGGACGGCGGGATCACGCGCACGTCGACCTGGTCTGCGCGAAAGAAATGCTGGCCCTGCAATGTGACCAGCTCGCCGTTGATCAGGTTGGCGTCACCGATGAAGTCGGCCACGAAAGTCGAGACAGGGGCCTCGTACAGGTCGCGGGGCGCACCCATGGTTGCAATGCGTCCTTTTTGCATGACCACAATGCGGTCCGACACCGCCAGCGCTTCTTCCTGGTCATGCGTGACGTAAACCACCGTGAGCTTGAGGTTCTGCTGGAGGTCGCGGATGTCCTGGCGCACCTTGCGGCGCAGCTTGGCGTCCAGGTTCGACAAAGGCTCATCAAACATCAGCACGGCCGGTTCCAGCACCAGTGACCGCGCCACCGCCACGCGTTGCTGCTGCCCGCCGGACAGCTCCGACGAAAGCCGGTCGGCGTAGTCAGCGATGCCAAGCAGATCCATCTTGCTTTTTGCCAGGGCGACAGCTTGTGGTTTTTTCATGCCCGATGCGAGCAGGCCGTAGCACACGTTCTCCAGTGCGCTCATGTGCGGAAAAAGTGCATACGACTGGAAAACCAGGCTCACATCGCGCTGATTGGCCGACCTTCCGGTGACATCCCGGCCATCGATGCGAATCACGCCTTCGGAAGGAAGCTCCAGTCCGGCGATCAGCCGTAGCAGCGTTGTCTTTCCGCAGCCGGAAGGACCCAGCAGGGTCACGAGTTCTCCCTTGGCGATGGTGAGGTCGAGCGGATGCAATGCAACCACCTTGCCAAAACGCTTGACGACGCCTTGAAACTCCACAGCGGCGGGGGACGGGGTCATAGGGCCTGCTTAAAAAATAGGTGGAAAAAGGAAGGTGTGACGATGGCGCAGGAAGCTCAGCCGGCTGATACGGCGCGCCGCCCCAGCTCCGCATTGCCAATGAAACGCTGGATCAGCAGGACGCAGGCCAGCATGATCACGATAAGTACCGACGAATAGGCGATGGCGAGCGCGTACTCGCCGACTTCCACACGCCCTGCGATGTAGACCGTCGCGAGGTTGTGCTGGGCGGTGGCCAGGAAGATCACTGCGCTGACCGCCGTGATGGCGTGCGTGAAACTGAACACGAGGCTGGCAATGATGGCGGGGCGCAGCAGGGGCAGGATGACCCGAGCGAACGTACGCGATGTGCTGGCGCGCAATGTGGCGGATGCTTCGTCCAGCGAACGGTCCAGCTGCGACAGGGCCGACACCGTGGCCCGCACGCCCACAGGCATGTTGCGGAACACCAGGCACAGCACGATGATGGCGAAGGTGCCGGTGAACTCAAGTGGCGGCACGTTGAAGGCGACGATGTAGGCCACACCGATCACGGTTCCGGGCACGGCGAAGTTCACCATGGTCAGGAATTCGAATGCGCGCCGGCCCTTGAAGACGTGGCGGCTCACGACATAGCCGCCCAGCAGGCCCAGCGCCGTGGTCAGGGGTGCGGCAACAGCAGCCACACCGAGGGTGGTGAAGAGGCTGTTCCACGCCGAGCCCGAAAACACCAGGCCACCCGCGCCCCAGCTCAGTCCAAAGCCGGTCTCAAAGTGCTGCAGCGAAGGTGTCAGGTCGAATCGTCCGATGTCCTTGACGACGCCGCCGATCAGAATGATGCCGTACGACAGCACCGTCAGTACGCCCCAGGGAAGGACCAGTGCCAGTGCGCCCCATTTGACGCCTGTGGGCAGCGCGGCAGGCAGTCCACTGTCGCCTTTTCCGCTCACGGATGTGTAAGAGGCTTTGCCTATCCAGCGCTGTTGCAATGCAAAGATACCCACCGTCAGCAGCAGCAGCGTGACGGCCAGAATGGCCGCGCGTGAGGCGTCATGCTGTGCCCCGGCGATGGCGAAGAAGATTTTTGTCGACAGTACCTCGAAATTTCCGGAGAGCACCAGTGGGTTGGCGAAGTCCGCCAGGCTTTCCACAAAGCCCAGCAGGAAGGCGTTGGCAATGGCGGGGCGTACCAGCGGCCAGGTCACTGTGCGGAACACATGCCATGGCGAGCCCCTCAGCACCTGGCCCGCTTCTTCAAGCGTCGGGCTGACAAGGCGCAATGCACCGCTGATCAGCAGGAAGGCCAGCGGCGTGAAGCACACCACCTGCGCCAGCAACACGCCGGGCAGGCCGTAGATCCAGCGCGACCGGGCAATGCCGAACCAGTCGCTCATCAGCTGGGTCACGATACCGGTGCGGCCGAACAGGATGATGATGGCCAGGCCGATGACAAAAGGCGGCGTGACGACGGGCAGGATGGACAGCACGCGAAGGCTGCCGCGAAAACGCCTGCCGCCCCGCTCGGCCAGAAGGGCCAGTGCGAAACCGAAAAGCGTGCTGCCGATGCCGGCAAGCGTGGCCAGAACGATGGAGTTGATGGCCACTCCGCAGCGGACGCTGCCGGCAACGCAGCCCACTCCCCAGATGTCCTCACTGAAAAACCGCGCTGCGGCCGTATGGATCAGCCAGTTGCCCCGTTCGTCCACGAAAGCCGCCAGCAGCATGCGCCCGATCGGGTAGAGGACAAAAATGGCCAGCAGCAGCGACAGGATGCAGACAACGCCTGAAATGGCAGCATCGCTCTTGAATGCACCGGCACGTGTTGCGAGCACGCTCGCCGCGGCTGCCAGCAGGCATCCGCCGGCGACATAGGCCGAGCTCTGGGTCCACGGCATCAGCAGTACGCCTGCTGCGACACCCAACCCAGCCAGCAGCCAGCTCAATGGATCAGCCCGCCCGGTTGGGGCGGCCGCCATCACTGTCGCGGGCATCGTCAGGTTGGGGCGTGATTCGTCGGTGCGCAAGGGGGTCAAGGGGATATGTTTCAAGACCTACTTGGGCAGTGCCCCGATGTCCTTGTCCCATTTGCCCAGCAGGCGCGAGCGTTCGGCGGAAGCACCGTACTTGGCGAAGTTGTAGTCGATCAGCTTGACGTCGGCCAGCTTGGGCGCCTGCGGCGGCAGGGCCGCCTTTGTATTGGAAGGGTTCTGGTACGAGTGCGCAACCGTGGCAATGTTCTGCGCTTCAGGTGTCAATGCCCAGTCGTACCATTTTCTGGCGTTGGCCATGTTCTTGGCGCCCTTGATGATGCTCATGCTGCCGATTTCGTAACCCGTGCCCTCGCAAGGCGCGACCACCTTCAGTGGCGCACCTGCGACGGCGTGCGTGACGGCGTCGTGCAGGAAGGTGATCCCGATCATGCTCTCGCCGGTGGCTGCCGCACGGGCGGGCGCCGCGCCGGACTTGGTGTACTGGTTGATGTTGCGGTGCAGGGCTTTAAGGTAGTCGAACGCCTTGTCTTCCCCCATGATCTGCACAAGGGTGGCGAGCAACGTGTAGGAAGTGCCCGACGAGTTGGGGTTGGCGACCTGGACTTCGCCTTTGAATTCCGGCTTGATCAGGTCGGCCCAGCACTTTGGCTCAGGCAGTTTGCGTTTGGCCAGCTCGACGGTATTGAAGCTGAACCCCAGGGCGCCCGCATAAACGCCGACTGTGCGGTACTTGGAGGCCTCTGCTTGCTTCACTGCCCAGGGGTGCAGGTCGGCCAGCCTCGGTGATTTGTAGGATTCGGTCAAACCTTCTTCAGCTGCCTGAAGATGGGGGTCGCCCGTGCCGCCCCACCACACATCGCCGCGGGGGTTGGCCGCCTCGGCCTTGATCTGGGCGTAAGTTTCACCGGAGCTCTTGCGTGTCATCGACACCTTGATGCCGGTGGCCTTTTCAAAGGCCGTCACCATGGGCCGGCACCATTCTTCCTGGACGTTGCAGTAAACCACCAGTTCTTCGGCCGCGCGGGCGGGGGACGACATGGCGCAGGCCGCAGCCGCCAGAGCCAATCCCGGGAAAAGTGATTTGAACGTGAACTGTTTCATCTGTGTCTCCTTCTTTATGTCGTCAATGGCGCCAGCGGTACGGCGTTGAAGCCACCTTAGCAGCCGTCAGCGCAGCGGTATACCCGTTAAAACGCTTAGTTCCGAGGCAAGCCTGGCGTTGGTAGCCAGCACCGGGCTTCCCTGGGCCAGTCCGTTGCCGGCCCAGAAGTCGTTGACGCGGCCGCCGGCCTCCCGGACCAGCAACAGGCCGGCCGCGACGTCCCATGAATTGATGTGTGCCTCGGCGTAGGCTTCGCAGCGCCCGGCGGCCACATAGGCCAGCCCCAGCGCACCGGAACCCGCGCGGCGCACCGAACAGCCCGCATGCATGCACTGGCTGACCAGCGCGAGGTAGGGGTCTGGCGACAGGCGCGAAGACCAGCCAATTTCGACGGTGGAAGCAGCCAGCTCGGCCAGATCGCTGACCTGGAGCCGAACGCCGTTGCACCATGCGCCGTGGCCTTTTTGCGCGATGAAGAGTTCGTCATGCATGGGCTCATAGATGGCGCCGGCTTCGAGTTCGCCGTTCACCATCAGGCCCAGGGAGATGCAGAAATGCGGGATCGCCCGGGCGAAGTTCGCCGTTCCATCCACCGGGTCGACAATCCAGAGGCGGGCTGCGCCGGTTTCTCCGCCGGCTTCCTCGCCCAGCACGGCGTCGCCGGGAAAGCGCCGCTCGATCTCTGCGCGCACAAACTGTTCAACCGCGCCATCGGTGACGGTCAGGTAATCCTGCCGCCCCTTGAGCGAATAGGCGGGCTTGTCCGGCGCATTGAAGGCGTCGCGCATCATGGCGCCGGCCGATCGGACAATTTCTTCGATGGAGTCAGTGAGTGCGGTCATGTGACGGGGCGTAGGGGAGATTCGATGAAGGTAAACCTTGTGCACGAGCCCGGCCAGGCATCGCATTCAAAGCGGATGAAAGTAAATGTTAGTGCCGGAGCGTGACTGCCTGTAGCGGGTTTGCGCTAAGACGCTGCGAAACCCGGTCTTACAAGCACCTCGGCGCATCTGCCAAAATCGGGCCATGTCCGATATCCTGAACCAAATCGTCGCCGTCAAGCGCCAAGAAATTGCCGAGTCCATCCGCCGCAAACCGCTGGCCGTCATGCGCGAAGACGCCGAGTCACGCGTGCTCACGCGTGACTTTGTGGGGGCACTTCGCCAGAAGCTCGCTGCCGGCCAGCCTGCGGTGATTGCCGAGATCAAGAAGGCCAGCCCATCGAAAGGCGTGCTGCGCGCCGACTTCATTCCAGCCGACATCGCGCAAAGCTATGCCGAAGGTGACGGCGAGATCAGCGCGGCCTGCCTTTCGGTGCTSACCGACAAGCAGTTCTTCCAGGGCAGCATTGATTACCTGAAGCAGGCGCGGGCCTCCTGCAGCTTGCCGGTGCTGCGCAAGGACTTCATGGTCGATCCTTACCAGGTGTATGAAGCGCGCGTCATGGGTGCCGACTGCATTTTGCTGATTGCGGCGTGTCTGGACGACGTGCAGATGAAATCGCTTGAAGCGCTGGCGATGTCACTGGACATGGCCGTATTGGTCGAGGTGCATGACGAAGCCGAACTGGAGCGTGCCCTCAAGCTCAAGACGCCGCTGATCGGCATCAACAATCGCAATCTCAAAACTTTTGAGGTCTCGCTGGACGCCACGCTGGGAATGCTGGCCAAGGTGCCGGCTGATCGCTTGCTGATTACCGAGTCGGGCATTGCCACGCCGGCCGACGTGCAGCGCATGCGCGAGGCAGGTGTGAATGCATTCCTGGTAGGTGAGGCCTTCATGCGCGCGGAAGAGCCTGGCCTTGCGCTGGCTCAGTTGTTTGGAAAAAAATAGCTGTAAAGCCATGAACCAGCAGCTTGACGCCTTGACGACGCCTTTGCCCAACCGGCTCACCACGGCTGATCCCGCCGCCTGGCCGGTGGCGCCCGGCTGGCGGCCGACCACCGATGCTTTTTTTGGCAGTCCGACCGGCCAGAAGTTGCTGGGTTTTCTGCGAAGCCGCATGGCCGAAGGTGCGACGATCTTCCCACCCCAGCCGCTGCGCGCGCTGGAGCTCACGCCACCCGAAGAGGTCCGTGTCGTCATCCTCGGCCAGGATCCGTACCACGGGGTGGGCCAAGCCGAGGGACTGGCGTTTTCCGTCGCCCCGGGGGTCGCCCTGCCGCCCTCGTTGCGCAACATCTTCAAGGAATTGCAGCGCGACCTCGGTACGCCGCCGCCCCAGTTTCCGGTGCCCGGCGGCAGCCTGGTGAAGTGGGCGACACATGGGGTGCTGTTGCTCAACACCTGCCTCACGGTCGAGGAAGGGCTACCGGCCAGCCACGCCGGCAAGGGCTGGGAAGTATTGACCGACACGCTGATCCGCCAGGTTGCGGAGGGCGACCACCCGGTGGTGTTCATGCTGTGGGGTGCGCATGCCCAGAGCAAGCGGGCCTTGATCGACGCGACACGTCACAAGGTGCTGGTGGCCAACCACCCGTCGCCGTTGTCAGCCATGCGGCCACCCTTGCCCTTCATCGGTTGCGGCCATTTCTCACAGGCGCGCGAATGGCGTGATGCCCATTCGAAGACTTGAATCGCTATTGTTTTGATAGCTGCTTGCGCCCGCCCTGATTGCCTGGGAGGCCAAAATCATCGTAATTTAAGGGGCTAAAACTCCGCCGGCAGGCTGCCCACGTAGTCGCGCCGGATATTGACCGTACTTTGCTGGCCCAGCGCTTCAAAGTGACGGCGCAGCCAGCGCCTGGCCGCCCCCTGGCCCATCTCGAACAGCTTTTCGATCATGGCCGTATCGGCCGACATCTTGCTGGATGAGGGCAGGCTTTCCAGCGCCTCGCCGCCATCGATACGGTGCAGCAACAGGCTCTTGTATTTTTCGCCTTCCTGCAGGCGGCCGTCGGCCAGCAGGCGATTGATGAAATCGATGGTGCGCATCTGGGACAGGAGGCTGGCGTTGAAAGTCAGCTCGTTCACCCGGTCTGCAATGTCGTGAGGTGTGTGAGGAATTTCGGGGCGCCGCAGGGGGTTGATCTGCACCATGATGATGTCGCGGCTRCTGCATTCACTGATGAGTGGCAGCAGCGAAGGGTTGCTGGAAAATCCGCCGTCCCAATAGTGCTGGCCGTCAATTTCGACCGCCTGGAACAGCGTGGGCAGACAGGTGGAGGCCATCACCGCTTGCAAAGTCAGGCGTTTGCCGGCAAAAATCTCGGCCCGTCCGGTGGCGACATGCGTCGCCGAGACGAAAGCCTTGGTCGTGTGCATGGCCGCAATGGCGTGAAAGTCGATTTCTGCCTCCAGCAGTTTGCGCAACGGGTTGATGTCTAGCGGATTGGACTGGTAGGGCGACAGCCATTGCGTCATTGCGCCACTCATTAAGTTTGCGCTCACTCTGTTGGTGGCCCAGCCCCCGATGAGTAATTTACTGATGCTGTCAGCCATGGAGCCGAGGCTGCCCATGGCGGCAACACCCTGCCAGACCCGGGCGAGCGACGCACGCGCTGCTTGCCGGGGAGTGCCTGGTTCATGGGCATTGCCTTTTGAAGCGACAGCAAATCCGTGCGCCAGTGCCACGGCGTTGACTGCCCCGGCGCTGGCACCGCTGATGCCGTCAAACCCGATGCGCTCGTCCTCCAGCAGGGCATCCAGCACCCCCCAGGTGAACGCTCCGTGCGATCCGCCGCCTTGCAGGGCCAGATTGACCCGGCGCACGGCAGTGGGCGCGGACGRCTCACCCGGAGAGGAAGGAGGTGCTGCGGGTAAGGTGCTCATGAGGAAGTGGGGCGCGTCTTTTTATCCAGGTGGCCGTTGTGCCGGAAGCGCCACGGGGTAGCAATATCCATGTGGTTCACTCTGGCATTGGTGGAAGCTGCCCGATCATGCCCGAAGCCGGCCCAGGGCGCCGACGGAATACGGCGCAGATTTTTAGTGGTTTTGCCATGCCCAGGCATTTCGTCCGACATAAAACCGTGGCATAATCCGAGGTTCGCTTGAAGGATGGGTGCCCGAGTGGCTAAAGGGGGCAGACTGTAAATCTGTTGGCTAACGCCTACGCTGGTTCGAATCCAGCCTCATCCACCAGATTTTGTTTTGATTTTGGCAGGCGGCCGACGCAAAGTAATCACGTGAAAGTGTGTCGCGTAAAGCGTATTTTGGGTCGTGGTGATTTGATGTGAGTTGAATTGGCAGAGCTGCGCGGGAGTAGTTCAATGGTAGAACCCTAGCCTTCCAAGCTAATGACGCGGGTTCGATTCCCGTCTCCCGCTCCATAAAGCTGCTTTATGGTTCTGCTGTTTGATCTTGCGCCGGGTTGCAGTTGTGGTTTTGAGTTCAGCCCTTTTGGCTCAGTGGTAGAGCACTCCCTTGGTAAGGGAGAGGTCGCGGGTCCGATTCCCGCAAAGGGCACCAAATTTTTGAGTCGGTGTGGTGTGCGAAGCGCTGTTGCCGACTGTAGTGGTAACTGGTTTTGTAACTCTTTATAAATTTCTGGAGTTGAAAAATGGCAAAAGGCAAATTTGAGCGGACCAAGCCGCACGTCAACGTCGGCACGATTGGCCACGTGGACCATGGCAAGACGACGCTGACGGCGGCGATCACGACCGTTCTGGCATCCAAGTTCGGCGGCGAAGCCAAGGGTTACGACCAGATTGACGCGGCTCCCGAAGAAAAGGCCCGCGGCATCACCATCAACACCGCCCACGTCGAGTACGAAACGGCCAACCGCCACTACGCCCACGTCGACT
>NZ_JBFUBD010000064.1:0-14824 GCF_056405935.1 Polaromonas sp. P1_E3 | reverse complement strand
CCGCAAGCCCGATTCCAGGCGGACAGTCTGGTTGCCGCCTCCTCAGTATGGACAAGCGAGACCAAGCCCGACCTGTCAGACCGCATTGACCTCCTCACTTCAGACGTGCCCCGCAGTGTATGCAGGCCACTGCGTCTGCTTCAAACCTGCGGTTGCGGTCTTTCAAAACTTCCGGACTCAGCGGCCGTTGACCACAATTGGGACAACGAAGAATGCTTTGCGCCCAAAAGGAAGCCGCGAAGAAGCCGGCCCCGCACACTGCGCAAAGCGCGATTGCGAACGGCTGCATAAACCCGAAGCCTGATGCAACGGCGCCGACAAAAAATCCCGGCACAAGCAAGACTGCCCGCGCTTGACGGGCTTTCGCTATCCCCCTGCGGCGCTGAAATTCATTGATGGTATCCATGCTGTTTAACGTGGAAGTAAGGGGCACCGCGGCATCATCGCACGGCATCCCCTCGACTGTAGGGTTAGAGCGCGATTGGTCTTCATTCGCGGCGCATCTATTGAGCATTGGACGAGACCGCGCGCTTTCGCTTGTTGCTCCAGCCTCTCGCGCTCCACCCAATAGGCAAGAGGATGGCGGCGATAAGCGTTCCGTTTTTACGCGTTGTATCGGGGATTTGATAGGTGTCGGCAAGAAAGGCCGCTATACCCAGGAAAACACCATATGCAAGGGYCAATAGATACTCTCGCACGTATCTCGTTCCGCCGTACTCAGGGGTTGACCACAGCCTGGCGACTTGGGAGAAATGCCAACCAAAGCCGGCGAAGAATGCGGCCACAAGCAAGAGCGCTAGAGATTCGGGAATCGTCGGCATTACGCTTTAACGTTTGACTTGAGCGGCGCCGTCAGGYGTYCGCTTGAAGGACGGGTCAGGTTCCCTCCCGAACCCGAAGTACGCGAACGGCAAAAAATAGAACACCAGCCAGTGACCTGAAAATCCCCTTAGGTGGCTTGCCCTGAACGCAGCGTATTCAACCTTCGTGACTTCAAGACCTCTCACAACATATTTGCCGTCGCGAACTAACGCATTGCCGGTCTGTGCAGTTGCGAAGTAGATGGCAAAGTTGACCATGGCGTATATGAACACCACTCCACAAACGACCACGGCCCAGCGTGGAAGGATAGACCGCCAGTCGGAGAAAGTGGGCCTGGCTCCAAGTAACTTGCGGCTGGAGTTCACGAATGGAATGAAGACGACGAACATTCCGACATGCAGAAACCACACCAGTTCGAAACGTTCGGAGACGTCAATGCCCACGACTGACGCCGCATGCACCATCGCGGCCAAGACGAAACCAACAAACGCAACGAAGGCCAAAGCCGAGCTCATGGATACCTAATGTAAAGGTGACCGGCACGTTGCGGCAAGGGGACCGCACAGTGCAAAATTTCCAACGGCGCCATGCGGCCCTTGCCGCAACGTGTCCACGTCGACCGACAAGCTAAATTGAGCCTGGCACGGGCTCGCCTCAGTAAGGGCACATCGCCACCCCTTTCCTGTTCTTTATGAACGGTTGTTCTCCGCAAGCCACGGCGTTGTACATCAATGAGAGGGAGATGAACACAGCAAGGGCGAAAGGAAAGTAAGGCATAACCCCATCCCGGAGTGCCTCAAAAGGACCAGGCGCGGGTGCACGTCTGGGCGGGCGGTCAACGACGAAGAAGAGGAGCAAGGCCACCGATAGCGCCTGAAACAGCAGCGCACCGACGACTTTCCACCAGTTCGTCGGCTCAGCGGAACTGTTCAGGCTAGCCAAAGCGACCCATACATCGAGTGCAGCGAGCAACAGCATCCAGGCGGCGAACAGCATGCTTCTTGTCACTCCATCCTCCTACGCAATCTAACGTAAAGATGACCGGACCACCAACACAAACGGCGAAGCCGCAGCGTGCTGTTGCGGGTCCGTGTCGATTGGCATGTTAGCTCTCACGTCCGCTCCAAAGCATACATGATGGCGTAGATAGTAAACCCGAGAAGGCCGCCCAATATCGCTTCGGACCTATTGGGACTGTGAAAGCCCTTAAGTACGTAGATAAAAAACGCGGCCGATAGTGAAAGGATGACAAGGCCGCCTCCAAGTGAGTAGGGCTCCCGTCCTCTAGAGAATCGCAATTGACCGGTGCGGAACAGCTCGAGCGCCATCGGCGCCAAGACGCATAGGCAGAAAACGACACCGATGCCTAATGCGAATGCTCGCAACGCTCGGTTTTTGAATATTGCACTCAGGATGAGAAAAAGCGCCCACGCAACGAATGACAGCAGGAAGAGAACTTTGCCGGGCGACCACATGAGATCTAACGTTGGAGTTGACCGGCGCGCAACGGCATTGCGCCGCGCGGCTTACGCTCACCAGCATGCTTCGCGGAGCAATGCCGTTGCGTGTCCACGTCGAACGACCTGTTAGACCGCATCGTCACTTCCAAGTCCCCCACATGAACCAGGTGATGATCCAGATCACCAGAATCCAATTGCCGATCTTGCAAAGGCGCTTGCCTTCATCGGTATATCCGTCGCCTGTACCGACTGACCATGCCACGCTAGTGAGGAGGATCCGCTCAGAAGGGGACTTTCGCTTCTCGATGTCATTCAAGTGCGCCCCCACCCGAAGCCCAAGGTATCCATACGCTCCTCCCAGAAGGCAGACAAAGACGAATAAGACGTCGCGGGTTGTCATTTGCGGTCTAACGTAGAAATGAGCGGCGACCGAGCGCCCGCGAGCGCAGCGAGCGGACGCCAGAGACGTCCGTCTCGATTGCCCAGTTAGACGGCACTCGCCTAGGTTTCGTCGCGTTCAATTGTGTCCTTACCTAGAAGTGCACCGATCAGGGCGACGAACCAATGTGCAGGGAATGCGAAGAGTAGGTAGCCAATGTAGGAGAGATCAGTATCACCGCCTGACACACACAATTTTTCGGAAACACACGCGGGAAGCGCAATGTTTATTAGGACAAACATGATCACTTGGATCACAAGCGCGATCGCAAATCCGCCGCCTCCACCGCACTTCGAGCGCCTTCCGGCCTCGAAAGCACCTAGTGCTCCAGCAATGCCGATCGCAATCGTAATCAACAGTTTGGGTTCCATGCCGTCTAACGCAAAGATGACCGGACCACCAACACATGCGGCGAAGCCGCAGCCTGCTGTTGTGGGTCCGCGTCGATTGACATGTTAGACCGCAGAGCCCCCAACGGCCTTGGCCTACTGGCAAAACTCTTCCTCGCGATATACGGCATATGGTTCCCCTACGAATAGAGAATAGTCAGCAGAACACCACCGACGGCGTAAGTGCCGAACAGCGCGTATCGCGCCACTTTCTCGACCCCATGACGTTCCACAAACCTCCGGACTGGATGATCGACAGTAAGTTTTCGCTGCGCCGTCCACGTAGCTGCATACACAAGCGGTATGTACAGCCCGACGAGCAGCAATTTAATCAAGAGCGACAACGTCACGTGAATGGTGCCTAACGTAAAGATGACCGGACCACCAACACAAGCGGCGGAGCCGCCTTCTGCTGCTGTGGGTCCGTGTCGATTGACAAGTTAGACATCAAAACCGCTCCCTGAGCCTTCGTCCGGAATCTTGCGAAAGTATTCCCCGCCGCCCTTCCCCATTGGGGCAACGTACTCAGTCGGGGATAGGAACTGAATATGAGTACCGCTTTCGCGTGGCCCGCTGCCGAAGACTAGAAAGACCTCACTGTCGCTCTTCCATGCCACCCGATACGAGAGCCGCTCCACCATCTTGCCGTCCCAGGACGTTTGCACCCGTTTTGGTGTGTAGCGATGAACGAGCTTGCCAAGGTCGCGGGCGAACGACGCCCGTGCCTTTGCGCTAGACCATCGGTATGTCGCGAGCGTTTTCTCTCTGTCGGAGCGCCACGTACCCAGCAGCCAGGCAACGGGATCGGCGGATGTGATGCGAGCTGACATTTGACGTCTAACGTAGAAGTGAGCGGCGCCCAAGGAGTTCAGAGCGCCGCAGGCGCGAACGCCCTTGGGTTTCCGTCTCGACTGCCCTGTTATGTCGCAGCGTCATGGCGATCGAGCTCCAAAGGTGCCCGACGAGAAGCACTTGCACTCGCTCGGCCCTCGCCCGCGCATTCCGGCTGTCATTGTCCAAGGGAAGATGCTCACCATGTGCCCTTCAAGTTTGCGTTCATTACAGTAGTTCACGCACTTCGCCTCCGAGGACGGGATGAAGAACCCGATCGCGAAACTCAGAACCATGAACGCCCCGAAACACGCTGCAACCAGCCAATGGCGCCGAGCACTGCGGGACATCTTCATGCGATATAACGTTGAAGTTGAGCGGGGCCACAACGGCGCCGCAGAACTGACCGAAGCAAGTCGATGTGACCCGCCGTTGTGGATCCGCTCGAACGACAGGTTAGGCGTTGCCTGGCTCATTTGCCTTTGCCCTGATCTCTGCTGCGACGTCCTCTGGAAGACTCCACGTCCCGTGGCATTTGCAACCTTCCACGGGACACTCAATCCATCCTTCCGTCGGAGGAAAACCGTAACCACAAAGGCGATGCGGGTCCCAATCGTGACCGCAATGCACACACAGCCCGTCCGGACCTTCTCCAATAGCTTGGTCGATCGCTTCGTTCATGGGCAACGCCTAACGTTGGAGGCCAGGCGCGGCCGAAGGACGTCGCCTCTGGGCCGACAGGTTATGTCTCACTCGAGCGCTCCTTGCTGAGCGAAAGCCCGCGCGCCGCAAGTTTCTCAGCAACTCGGGCAATTACTTCTTCAGGCGGGCCGTCCAATTCGCCTTCATCCTCAGTCAATGAGAACCACTCACGATTCAGGTTGAGTTGGGCCGTACGACCTTGATGTGGCCATGCCTTGATTTCAACGTTGCCTGGGGGTTGCAGCAGTGTGATCCAGATGCAGTCGTGGTACAGGGCGTGCTCGACTCCCGCTGCGCGTAAAGAGATCGACAATTCTTCCAGACCGTCAGTGTGAGACATAACGTAATGTATGCCGCAAAACCTGCGGTATAAAAATGGCGCTGCAATATAACGTGGTCATCTCATCCCCCTTGAAACCCGCTTGCACATTGGCTTTTCGGCAAATATACTGTATAAATATACAGTTATAAAACAAGCCATGAAACCCCGCAACCCACCATTGCAATCTGCACGTCTTTTAGACCAGGTTCGGGAGCGGATCCGGTATTTGCACTATAGCCTCAGCACTGAAAAAACCTATCTCTACTGGGTGCGGTTTTTCATTCTCTGGCACGGTCGAACCCACAAAATGACGCATCCGCGCGACATGGGCGCGAAAGAGGTCGAGGCCTTTCTGACCATGCTGGCGACAGAACGCAAGGTTTCTGCCTCTACCCACAACCAGGCGCTGAGCGCCCTGCTATTCCTGTATAGGGAGGTGCTGGAAGCTGACCTTCCGTGGCTAACCGACATCAACCGGCCAACTCAGACAAAACGCATTCCATCGGTTTTGACCAAAGACGAAGTGGCTGGCTTGCTGACGGCCATGGACGGAGAGACCGCCCTGCTTGCACGGCTGCTTTACGGCACCGGTATGCGCCTGATGGAGGGCATACGGCTTCGTATCAAGGACGTTGACTTCGAGCGCCACGTCATCATCGTTCGAGAGGCCAAGGGCAACAAGGACCGTGTGGTGATGCTGCCGCGCTCGCTTGCACCGGCACTTCGGCTACAGATGCTGGCTGCTCGCGCAACCTGGGAAATGGACCGGCAGGCCCGGCGCAGCGGCGTGCAGGTGCCTGATGCCCTTGAAGCCAAATACCCGCAGCTTGGCCAGACCTGGGGCTGGTTCTGGATGTTTCCGGCGCCCAAGCCCTCTGTTGACCCACGCACAGGGGTAGAGCGGCGCCATCATCTTTTTGAAGAACGCCTGCAACGCGGCCTCAAAAAAGCCGTCGTGCTGGCCGGCATCATCAAGCCCGTATCCGTTCACACCTTGCGCCACAGCTTCGCGACTCACTTGTTGCARTCCGGCACTGACATCCGCACCGTACAGGAACTGCTGGGCCACAGCGACGTAAGTACCACGATGATTTATACGCATATGCTGAAGGTTGCCGCCGGCGGCACAGCCAGCCCGCTGGACGCCCTGCTTGCCTGAAACGCTACTGATTTGATAGCTGCTCGCGCACATCTGTATTGAGTTGCAGCCCGTTTTATGCCTGAAAAGAGGTCCAAAATCGCCTTGGAGGTGGCTGCAGGGTCTTTGCGAGGCATGGCAGCGCCAAAATCCCTTTTTTTGAGTGTTTCGGGCCGCTTTTAGATACGAAAAAGGCCCACAGACCAATATAGACGAGCGCAAGCAGCTACTAATTTGATAGCATCAAAAACGGCGCACAAGGCGCCGTCTTCATTTCAGCCCCACACAGAGGCCTCAGTGCGCGCCAGCCGCAGCGTCCGCACTCCCCGCCCCCACCTTGGTGTGCCGCGTCAAAAACACCAGCGGAATCAGCAGCAGGAAGATCAGCGAAGAGGCATAGAACACGTCGTTGGCGGCCAGCATGTAGGCCTGCTGGTCGACCAGGCGGTTGATGGTGCCCAGTGCCTGGTCGGGCGTGAGGCCGGCGCCGGCCAGGCCCGTGAGGGCGCTGTTGGTGGCGGTGCTGCCCTGGTTCACGTATTCGCTGATCTGCGCGTGGTGCATGGCGGCGCGGTCTTGCCAGATGGTGGTGGCAATGGACGTGCCGAAGGAGCCGGCGGTGATGCGCACGAAGTTCGACAGGCCCGATGCCGCGGGAATCTTGTCGGGCGAGATGCCCGACAGTGTGATGGTGACCAGCGGAATGAAAAAGAAGGCCATGGCCACGCCCTGGATGATGGTCGGGATCATGATGGTGCGGAAATCGGCCTGGGTGTTGAAGTTGGAGCGCATCCACAGCACCAGTGCAAACACCATGAAGGCAAACGCGGCGAAGCGGCGCGGGTCCACCTTGGCGATGTTCTTGCCGACCACGGGCGACAGCAGCAAGGCAAACGCGCCGACAGGCGCCAGCACCATGCCGGCCTGCGTGGCGGTGTAGCCCATGTATTGCTGCAGCCACAGCGGCAGCAATACGACGTTGCCGAAGAAGAGTCCGTAGCCCACCGACAGCGCCAGTGCGCCGGCCCAGAAGTTGCGCTTCTTGAACAGCGTCAGGTCGACCACCGGATGCTCTTCCGTCAGCTCCCAGATCACGAAGGCGATCAGGCCGACCAGGGCTGTGATGCCCAGCGCGATGACTTCGCCGGAATGGAACCAGTCGAGCTCCTGGCCCTTGTCGAGCATGATCTGCAGCGCACCCACCCAGATGACCAGCAGCGCCAGCCCCACCGAATCGATGGGGAGTTTTCGGGTGACGCTTTCGCGCTTCCTGAAAATGCTCCAGGTGATAAAGGCGGCACCGAAGCCGACGGGGATGTTGATGTAAAAAATCCAGGGCCACGAGATGTTGTCGGTGATCCAGCCGCCCAGCAGCGGCCCCATGACGGGCGCGATCAGCGTGGTCATGGACCACAGCGCCATGGCCAGCCCCGCCAGCGCTTTCGGGTAGCTCGACAGCAGCAGCGCCTGCGACAGCGGGATCATGGGACCGGCGACCAGGCCCTGCAGCACGCGCAGGAAAATCAGCGTGGTCATGTTGGGCGCCAGGCCGCACAGCCACGAGGTGATGACAAACAGGATGACGCTGGTGGTGAACAGCCGAACCTGGCCGAAGCGCTGCGACAGCCAGCCGGTGAGCGGCACGGCAATCGCATTGGCCACGCCGAAACTGGTGATGACCCAGGTGCCCTGGTTGGGGCTGACGCCCAGGTCACCGGCGATCGCGGGCAGCGACACGTTGGCGATGGACGTGTCGAGCACGTTCATGAAAGTCGCGGCCGACAGGGCCAGCGTGCCCCACAGGCGGGCAGAGCCGGTCAGCGGTGGCGGCTGCACATAGGCAGAGGCGGGAGCAGGTGCGGAAGCCATGAAAGCCTTGCGAATAAAGGGCTGGTGGAAACCGCTGCGGGGAGATCGCTGCGGTTGCCGGAGTGTGGGTTGTGTGTGAAGCTGTGGCTTACGGCGCCACGCGGTTGCCAGCCAGAGACAGCGTGTGGCTGAACGCGAGGCGCTGCGTATCGGTGCCGGCCTGGGCGGGCGAAACGGCACCGCCTGGCGGCAGGGCTGGCCTGGACGCGACGGCGGGCTTGGCAGACTTCACGGACTTGCCGGTGTTGGCGGCAATGACGCGCTGCACGTCCTTGTCGGCGGCATCGTCCTGCGCGCCGTATGTCTGGCTGTGCGCCTGGGCGGCGTCGCGCGGGGCATCGGCCAGGGTCTTGCCGTCCTTGTTGCTCACGTCCACCTCAGCGTCCATCGACAAGCCTACGCGCAGCGGGTTGTCGGCCAGCTGTTTGGCGTCCAGCGCGATGCGCACCGGAACGCGCTGCACCACCTTGATCCAGTTGCCGGTGGCGTTTTGCGCGGGCAGCAGCGAAAACGCCGCACCGGTGCCAACGCCCAGGCCGGCCACCTTGCCTTTGTATTCCACCTTCTTGCCATACAGGTCAGCCACCAGCGTCACGGGCTGGCCGATGCGGATGTTGCGCAGCTGGACTTCCTTGAAGTTGGCGTCGACCCAGACCTGGTTGAGCGGGATGATGGACATCATCGGCGCGCCGGCGGCCACGCGCTGGCCGAGCTGCACGGTGCGCTTGGCCACATAGCCATCTACCGGCGCCAGCAGCGCAGCGCGCTGCGTGGCCAGGTAGGCCTCGCGCACCCGGGCGGCGGCAACCTGCACGCTGGGGTGCTGCTCAACGCTGGTGCCTTCGGTCAGGGCCTGGTTGCTGGTGAGTTGCTCACGCGCAGCGACCACGCCGGCTTGCGCCGCGGCCAGTGCACTTTTGGCGGTGGCCAGCTGCGTCTGCGCGTGGTTGAGCTCTTCCTTGGACACGGCGCCGTTGCCGGTGAGCGACTGGCGGCGGTTCAGGTCGTCGCTGGCGCGGGCAATGTCGCTCTGCGCCTTGACCACATCGGCATCGCGCAGCGCGATCTGCGCGGCCAGCGTGCCGTTGTTGGCATAGAGCGTGCGCACCTGGCGCACGGCCTGGGCCAGTGCGGCTTCAGCCTGCTCCAGCGCAACCTTGGCGTCGGCCGGGTCAAGCTGCACCAGCGTCTGGCCGGCTTTCACAAAATCGGTGTCGTCGGCCATGATAGCCATGACGGTGCCGCCGATTTGGGGCGTGATCTGGATCACGTTGCCCTGCACGTAGGCGTTGTCGGTGGACTCGTAATGGCTGGCCACCAGGTATTCGTAGGCAGACCAGCCCAGACCCGCGGCGACCACCACGGCCGCCAGGGCCGTCAGCGCTTTTTTACGCTTCGGGTTTCCGGCGGGCGGCTGTGCCGGCGCGGCGGGGGTGTTCGGGCTGGTGTTGGCGGCAGGTGCGACCGCATCGGAGGCTGGGGAGCTGTTGGAGTTGGTGTCGTTCATGGTGCTTGTTGGGTGTTGGTGGATGCGGGAACGTTGCGTTGCTGTATGCCGGCGCTTAATGCGTTGCCGGCAATTTTTCAGGGTTAAAACCGGCTGTAGCCCAATCAGGACGAGCGCCAGCAGCTATTGTTTTAGTAGCGCCTTGCGCTTGCGGCGCCTGCGCAGCGCTGTAGCCGCCGCCGAGGGCGCGTATCAGGGCGACCTGCGTGTCGAGCGCGCGGGCCGACAGGTCTACCGCCAGGCGGCGCTGTGCCAGCACGCTGGTTTCGGCGGTCAGCACGTTGAGGTAGGTGCCCAGGCCAGCCTTGTAGCGCTGCACGGCGATGTCATAGGCGCCTTCCGCGGCTTCCTGCGCGGCGCGCTGTTCGGCTTGCTGGCGTGTGATGGCTTGCGATGACGCCACCTGGTCGGCCACATCGCGCACCGCGTCGATCACGGCGGCGTTATAGCTTTCGACAGCGGCGTCGAGGTCGGCGGTTTTGCCGCGCAGGTTGGCGCGCAGCCGGCCGGCGTCAAAAATCGGCAGGCGCAGGGCTGGCCCGACGCCCCATTGCTGGCTGCCTGAGTCCAGCAGACGGCCCAGGCCAATGCTGGAAAAACCGGCGAAGGCGACCAGATTGACGTTGGGATAGAACTGGGTTTTGGCATTGACCACGTCTTTGGACGAAGCCTCTACCCGCCAGCGCGCCGCGGCAATGTCTGCGCGCCGGCCCAGCAGATCGGCCGGAATGGCCGTGGCGGTCGCTACGTTTTTGATAGCTGCTTGCGCTGGAAGGGAAAGGGCTGCAGTGCCATTTGGCTTGCCAATGAGGGCGTCCAGCGCATTGCGTGTGAGGGCCATCTGCTCCTGCAGGGTTTCGAGCTGCAGGCGCGCTTCGGGCAGGCCGCCTTCGCTCTGGCGCAGCTCCAGGCGGGTGTCCAGGCCGGCGTCGACGCGGTCGCGCACCAGCTTGAGGGTTTCGTCACGCTGGGCGAGCGTGCGCCTGGCCACCGCCACCTGCTCGTTCAGGCGAACCAGCTGAAAGTAAGTGCGGGTCACATTGCTGGCCAGCAGCAAGCGTGCGGCCTGCGCGTCTGCTTCAGCAGCATTGGCGGTGCCCAGCGCTGCATCCAGCGCGGCGCGGTTCTTGCCGAAAAAATCAAGCTCCCAGCTCACCGCGAGCTGCGCAGTACCGCTGTTGCGGATGGAGCCTGCCAGCGGGGCCGGCACCGCGCCATTGGCGGTGTATTGCTGGCGCGTCAGGTCCAGCTGGCCGGTGACCTGCGGCAGCGTGGCGGCATCGGCAACCTCGGTGACAGCCAGTGCGCGCGCCAGGCGCGCCTGCGCGAGCTTCAAGGTGGGGCTGGTTTGCAGGGCCTGGTCGACCAGGCTGTTGAGCTGCGCGTCACCAAAGTCCCGCCACCATTCAGCGGCCAGCGGCGCCTGCGCCGGCGTTTGGCTGGCAGTGTCGGCAGCCAGGCCCAGCGAAGTTGCCTCACGCAGGCTGGACTGGGGCGCGATGCCCGACATGTCGGCACATCCGGTGAGGCCGGTCGCCATCAACCCCACGGCCACCACGCTGGCGGCGGCCACCAGGGCCATGCGGAATGAGGCGCGCCAGAGCGGCAGGCGCGGCTCGGCGTGTTCGGACTGGCCGGCTGAAGCGCCGGAGGAAGCGCTGCAAAGGGTGTTGCTGTTATTTGTCATCTTTTTCATTCGCTGCTTGAAGGGCTTGAAGGGTCTGCGCTGTTTCAAGGATGCGGCGCAGGTAGCCTTTGAGGTTTTGCCACTCCTCGACCGTGAAGCCTGCCAGGTGGGCGTTTTGCACGCGGCTGAGCACCGCGGGGATTTCTTTCGCGGCTTCGCGGCCTTCAGGTGTCAGTTCGATGTTGACCACGCGCCTGTCTTCGCTGGAGCGGATGCGGCGGCAAAAGCCCTTGGCTTCGAGCCGGTCGAGCAGGCGGGTCATGGAGCCGGCGTCGAGCTGGCACACACGGGCCAGTTCGGCCACCGTGGAGGCCTTGCCAAGGTAGATCTTGAGCATGGGCACCCACTGGGCGTTGGTGAGGCCCTGGGGCTCCAGTTCACGCGTGACCTGCTGGGAGACGCTGTTGAGAATCTGGCGCATCAGCGCGCCCGTGCTTTGCCCGGCGTCGTAATCAGTCGCGCAATAAAACTCGGCCGGCAACCCGCACAAGGGGGTTGAGGGAATTGAGGTCGCTGGCGGACGGCTGGATTCAGATTTCATGGAAACGAATAATACATGCCTAGACAAACATTGTCAAGGCTGTCTTTGTACAGGCACCTTTTGTCGCTAAACTCCCCGCATGGCTACCTCCTCCCTTTCCAACGCGCCCAAAGGCGCGCCCCGTTCCCTTTCCGGCCTCGTTCCCTTCTTGCGCCCCTACCGGGGGCGGATTGTTCTGGCGATGTTTTTCCTGGTGATGGCGGCCGTGGCCACGCTGGTGTTCCCGCTGGCCCTGCGCAGCCTGATCGACGGCGGGCTCAGCGCAGCAGACAAGGGCCAGCAGCTGATGGCGCTGCGCACCCATTTCTTTGAACTGTTTGGTGTGGCGGCGGCGCTGGGCCTGTTTTCAGCGGGCCGCTTTTACATGGTCAGCTGGCTGGGCGAGCGTGTCACGGCGGACTTGCGCAACGCGGTTTATGCGCACGTGGTGCAGCAAAGCCCGGAATTTTTTGAAACCACACAGACCGGCGAAGTGCTCTCGCGCCTGACCGGAGACACGACGCTGGTGCAGACGGTGGTGGGCTCCTCGCTCAGCATGGGCCTGCGCAATGCGGTGATGGGTGTCGGCGCGCTGGGCATGCTGATCTATACCAACCCTTACCTCATGGTGCAGGTGCTGCTGGTGCTGGTGCTGATCGTGGCGCCCTCGGTCTGGTTTGGCCGGCGTGTGCGCAAGCTGTCGCGCGCCAGCCAGGACCGTGTGGCTGACTCCAGCGCCATCGCGGCCGAAGTGCTTAACGCCATTCCGGTGGTGCAAAGCTACACCGCTGAAGGCCGTGAGGCCGCCCGCTTTGATGCGTCAACCACCAACGCCTTCAACACCGCGATTCGCCGCACCAAGGCGCGCTCGGTGTTGGTGGCCTTCATCATCATTGCTACCTCGGCGGCGCTGCTGTGGGGCCTGTACCAGGGAACGCAGGCGGTGATGCGGGGCGATATTACGGCGGGCCACCTGGGGCAGACGGTTGTTTACGTGATCATCCTGGCGAGCGCCGCGGCCGTACTGGGCGAGGTCTATGGCGACCTGCTGCGGGCGGCCGGCGCGACAGAGCGCCTGATGGAGTTGCTGACATCGCGATCCCCTGTCACATCGCCGGCCAAGCCGGTTCCCGCGCAGATCACACGTGCGGGAAGCGCTGTGAAATTTGATGCCGTGACGTTTCACTACCCCTCTCGGCCCGCACAGGCGGCCCTGACAAACTTCTCCTTAAGTGTGGCGCCCGGTGAAACAGTGGCCATCGTGGGGCCCAGCGGCGCGGGCAAGAGCACGGTGTTCCAGCTGCTGCTGCGCTTTTATGACCCGGCCTCGGGCCGCATCGAACTGGATGGCGTGCGCACAGCCGACATGGCGCTGCACGATTTGCGGCAGCGCATCGGCATCGTGCCGCAGGACGCAGTGATCTTCTCGACCAGCGCGCTGGAGAACATCCGCTATGGCAAACCCGAAGCGACTGATGAAGAGACCCGTGCAGCGGCCAGGGCGGCCTTTGCGCATGAGTTCATCACCGCCCTGCCCGAGGGCTACGACACTTTCCTGGGGGAGCGCGGTGTGCGGCTTTCCGGTGGCCAGCGCCAGCGGATTGCAATTGCGCGGGCGATGCTGAAAAACGCCCCGCTGCTGCTGCTGGACGAAGCCACCAGCGCGCTGGATGCCGAAAGCGAACGCATGGTGCAGGCGGCCCTGGAGTCGGCCATGAAGGACCGCACGACGCTGGTGATTGCGCACCGGCTGGCCACCGTCCAGCAGGCCGACCGCATCCTGGTGCTGGACCACGGGCAGCTGGTGGAGCAAGGCACACATGCCGAGCTGGTGAGCCGTGGCGGCGTTTATGCGCGGCTGGCGGCGCTGCAATTCACCGTTTGACCTGGGGTCTGCGGCGGCCCCTCTCCCTTCGTGCAGCGCCCACTTTGCAAGGGAATTCGTCCACTATGCATTTTTTGCATAGATTTTGCTTAACAATGCCTTGGACTATTTAGACCGGGGCTCTTAAGCTCCGTGCATTGATTCTTCCCGCAGACTTTTCCGCAAGAAATCCCACAAGGAGTTTTTTCAATGTCACACGCAGCCACCTCTTCATCCCCTGTTCCCGCTGGTTCCCACCCGCTCCCCTCTTACCTGCAGGCGGACAACCTGGGCCCTTGGGGCAACTACCTGCAGCAGGTAGACCGCGTCATTCCGCACCTGGGCAGCCTGGCGCGCTGGGCTGAAACCCTGAAGCGGCCCAAGCGGGTGCTGATCGTCGACGTGCCGATTCACATGGATGACGGCACCGTCGCGCACTTTGAAGGCTACCGTGTGCAGCACAATGTTTCGCGCGGCCCCGGCAAGGGCGGCGTGCGTTTCCACCAGGACGTCACGCTCTCTGAAGTGATGGCGCTGTCAGCCTGGATGTCGGTTAAAAACGCTGCGGTGAACGTGCCTTACGGCGGCGCCAAAGGTGGCATCCGCGTCGACCCGAAGAAGCTTTCGCGTGGTGAGCTGGAACGCATGACGCGCCGCTACACCAGCGAAATCGGCATCATCATCGGCCCCAACAAGGACATCCCCGCACCAGACGTCAACACCAACGACCAGATCATGGCGTGGATGATGGACACCTATTCGATGAACACCGGCTCTACCTCAACCGGCGTCGTCACAGGCAAGCCGGTCGACCTGGGCGGCTCACTGGGCCGGCGTGAAGCCACGGGGCGCGGCGTGTTCACCGTGGGCACCGAGGCAGCCAGGCACATTGGCCTTGATATCAGTACCGCACGCGTCGCCGTGCAAGGCTTTGGCAACGTGGGTGGTGTGGCGGGCAAGCTGTTTGCCGAAACCGGCGCACGCGTGGTCGCGGTGCAAGACCATGGCGGCACGATTTACCGCGAAGCCGGCCTTGATGTGCCGGCGCTGCTCAAACACGTGGAAGCCAACGGCAGCGTGGCCGGCTTTGCTGGCGCCGAAGTCATTGCCAATGATGCGTTCTGGGACGTGGAGTGCGACATCCTGATTCCGGCAGCACTTGAGCAGCAGATCACAGCAGCCAACGCCGGCCGTATCAAGGCACGCATGATCATTGAAGGCGCCAACGGCCCGACAACACCTGCTGCCGACGACATCCTGCATGACCGCAACAT
>NZ_JBFUBD010000063.1:0-14842 GCF_056405935.1 Polaromonas sp. P1_E3 | reverse complement strand
GAGGGGAGCCGTTTCGGTACTTTTTGGAAGAAATTTTGTTGTGCTCATTCTGTTTTTTTCAAAATAAAATTCATAAATATCAACTTTCAAAACACGTTTGTTTTGAATTTTATGGGAATTTTGCAACCACCATTTTGTCATTTGTTTTTAGTATTGGCTTCATCGGAGCATCAATGCAGCAATTGAAGAAAGGGTGGGCATGCCGTCTTTATTCGCAAGTCTTGATGCCTGGAGACCCGTCTTAAACCCAGGAGCCATTGACATGAACCTCAAGAAATTTCCCCGCCACTCATTGACCTTCGGCCCGACGCCGATCCAGCCGCTCAAGCGGCTCAGCGCCCACCTGGGCGGCAAGGTCGAGCTTTTCGCAAAACGTGAGGACTGCAACAGCGGGCTGGCTTTTGGCGGCAACAAGACGCGCAAGCTTGAGTACCTCATTCCAGAAGCCATCGAAGGCGGTTACGACACGCTGGTGTCTATTGGCGGCATCCAGTCCAACCAGACGCGCCAGGTGGCCGCCGTTGCCGCGCACCTGGGCATGAAGTGCGTGCTGGTCCAGGAGAACTGGGTGAACTATTCCGACGCGGTGTATGACCGCGTGGGCAATATCGAGATGTCGCGCATCATGGGCGCTGACGTGCGCCTGGACGCGGCCGGTTTTGACATTGGCATACGCCCCAGCTGGGAACAGGCCATGGACGACGTTCGCAAGGCCGGCGGCAAGCCGTTCCCGATCCCGGCCGGCTGTTCGGAACATCCGCGCGGTGGACTGGGCTTCGTCAGCTTCGCCGAAGAGGTGCGCCAGCAGGAGGCCGAGCTGGGTTTCAAGTTCGATTACATCGTGACCTGCTCGGTCACCGGCAGCACGCAGGCCGGCATGGTGGTGGGTTTTGCGGCGGATGGACGCGCCGACAAGGTCATCGGCATCGACGCCTCGGCCAAGCCCAAGCAGACCTTTGAGCAGATCCTGCGCATCGCCAGGGGCACGGCCGAACTGGTCGAACTGGGCCGCGACATCACAGCCAAGGACGTCGTGCTGGACGACCGCTTCGGCGGCCCGGAATACGGCCTGCCGAACGAAGGGACGCTGGAAGCCATCCGCCTGTGCGCCCGCATGGAGGGCATGCTGACCGACCCGGTCTACGAAGGCAAGTCCATGCACGGAATGATCGAGAAGACGCGGCTGGGCGAATTCCCTGCGGGCTCCAAAGTCCTGTATGCCCACCTCGGCGGCGTCCCGGCGCTCAACGCCTACAGCTTCCTCTTTCGCAACGGCTGAACCTGCTGCGACACGCCCGCCCGCAGCGGTGATCGATTCCACCGACATTGACACCGATCCAGCGCCTTTGATTTTTTCCTGATGAAAGCAAGCCATGAAGCCAGCCCCCAAGTTCGTTCGTATCCTTTCCGTGCTACTGCTGGCCATGCTGGCGGCAACGGGAGCCAGGGCGCAAGCCTACCCGGTCAAACCCATCCAGCTGGTCGTGCCTTTCCCCGCAGGCGGTGCGACTGACATCGTGGGCCGGCTGGTGGGGCAGAAGCTCGGCGAACGGCTGGGCCAGCCCGTCGTCATTGAAAACCGCGCGGGCGGCGGCACCATCGTGGGCGCCGGCTACGTGGCCAAGGCTCCCGCGGACGGCTACACCCTGCTGATCAGTTCGGGGTCGACGTTCACGGTCAACCCGGCCATCAACAACAGGCTTCCCTACGACCCCGTCAAGAGCTTTGAGCCCATCGCGCTGACGGCGCGTGTGCCGCTGATCCTCGTGGCCAATCCGTTGGTGCCAGTCGCCAACATCAAGCAGCTCATCACGGCCGTGCRGGCGTCACCGGGAAAGTACATGTACGGCTCGTTCGGCACCGGCACAACCGGCCACTTCGCGGGTGAACTCATCCTGAACGCCACGGGATTGAAGATGGAACACATACCGTACAAGGGCAGCGCACCCGCCATCACCGACCTGGTCGGCGGCCAGATCCCGTTTTCCGTTGACACAGTCGCGGCCACACTGCCGCAGATCAGGGCCGGCAAGATCAAGCCGATTGCCGTGACCGCCGCCCGGCGCTCCACCTTGCTGCCGAATGTGCCGACGGTCGCGGAGTCCGGCTACCCTGGCTTCGACGCGGACTCCTGGCTTGCCATCGTGGCGCCGCGGGGCATTCCGCGCGAAGTGAGGGTGCGCCTGGAGATAGCGCTCGCCAACACCATGGCCGACCCGGAGGTCAGGGACAAGCTGCTGGCCAACGGCCTGGAGCCCGCTTACGCCCCAGCCGCCGCCGTCGCTGCCTTGATAGACCACGACCTGCCCATCATGCGCGCCACCGCGCAACGTGCCAACATACGTTCGGAATAAACCATCCCAACCCACACACCGCCGCACACCGCTTTCACCTCCTTCCCATCATGAGCAGAGACGACGCACTGGCCAAGGCAGCCGCCTATTTCGATGACGGCCGTTTCCTCGAAACGCTTTCGCGCCGCGTCGCCGTGCGAAGCGAAAGCCAGAACCCGGCCGGCGCACCCGTGCTTCGCGCCTACCTGGCCGAGCACATCGCGCCACAGCTCACGCAGCTCGGGTTCACGCACCAAATCCTTGACAACCCGCATGCCGCAGGCGGGCCTTTCCTTCTGGCCACGCGCAGTGAACCCGACGCGGCGTTCAGCGTGCTGACTTACGGGCACGGCGACGTGGTGCGCGGCCAGGAGGGGCAATGGCGCCAGGGCCTGGACCCCTGGCGCGTGTCGGTGGAAGGAGACCGCTGGTATGGCCGCGGCACTGCTGACAACAAGGGCCAGCACACCATCAATCTTGCGGCCCTCGCCCAGGTGCTGGCCGTGCGCCAGGGAAAGCTCGGCTACAACGTCAAAATCGTCATGGAGACCGGTGAAGAAACCGGTTCGCCGGGCCTGCGCGAGTTCTGCGCCCTGCACCAGGAGGCGCTGGCCGCCGACGTGTTCATCGCGTCCGATGGCCCGCGCGTGGCGGCATCCAGCCCTACCCTGTTCCTGGGTTCGCGCGGCTTTTTCAACTTCAGCCTCAAGGCCCACCTGCGGGACGGCGGCCATCATTCCGGAAACTGGGGCGGCCTGCTGCGCAACGCCGGCATACGGCTGGCTCACGCCATCGCCAGCCTGGTGGACGCCAAAGGACGCGTGCTGGTCAAGGGGCTGCTGCCCGGCTCGCTGCCGTCCAACGTCAGGGATGCCCTTCAGACGATCACCGTCGGGGGCGACCCGGGCGACCCCGCCATCGATACTGATTGGGGCGAACCCGGCCTCACGCCCACCGAGCGGGTTTACGGCTGGAACACCGTGGAAGTCCTGGCCTACAAGACCGGCAACCCCGACGCGCCTGTCGGCGCCATTCCCGGCCACGCGTTTGCGCTGTGCCAGATACGCTTCGTCGTGGGCAGCGACAGCGGCAATTTTGTGGCGCATATCCGCGAACACCTTCACGCCCATGGCTTCGACGACATCGAGGTGCAGCCCGAAGGCGAACCCATGGCGGCCACCCGGCTCGATCCCGATGACGCGTGGGTGCGGTGGGGCCTGGATTCCATCCAGCGCAGTACCGGAAAAATTCCTTCGCTGTTGCCCAACTTTGGCGGCTCGCTGCCCAACGATGTCTTTGCCGAGCTGCTCGGCCTGCCCACCTTGTGGTTCCCGCACTCTTACCCGGCCTGTAGCCAGCACGCCCCCAATGAACACCTGCTGGGCAGTGTGGCGCGCGAAGGCCTGCAGATCATGACGGGCATTTTCTGGGACCTGGCCGAGAGCGGCCATGACGTCGTCCGGGACCGCGCCCGCCTTTAGCCAATGCACGGATTGCGCGGATCCCGCGGCTATTCGGTCATCACCACCAGCACCTGGGCATCGCTGCGGCTCAGGGAAAGATAGATATGGCCGACGCCGCTGTCGAAGTAAGCCGACTCGTGGCGCCCCACCTCGATGATTTCACCGGTCTCGAATTCGATCCGCACCCGGCCCGACAGCACCGTCAGGAACTCCTGCCCCGGGTGCCGGACGTAATCGGAGAACTGGTCGCGCGCCCGGGCCAGGATGCGGCCATGCATCGGCGTCATGCGCTTGCCGGGGAAACCGGCGGCCAGCGCGCGGTAGTCGTAGTTGCCCGACCTGTAGGCCGGTGCATCGCCGGCACCAGACCAGACCACCACGGGCCTGGCCACACCAGGCTGCGGTGCCGCGGCCCGCGCGTCCAGCAACTGCCCCACGTCCAGCGAGAGCGCCCGGGCCACGGCGGCCAGCTTTTCATAGCTGACCGAGATCTGGCCCAGCTCCATCTTGGACAGGGTGGACAGCGCCACGCCGGAACGCCCGGACAGGTCCTTGAGCGTCAGCCGCCGCGCCTTGCGGTGCGCGCGCAGGCTCAGGCCCAGTTGCACCCTGTCCGCTTCTGGGGCGGCGGCGGGCGGGCGGGCGGGGCGTGGGGGCATGGTGTTTTCCCTTGTTTGGCGGAAATCAGGCGTCCAGCCGGCAAATCGGCTGGACAGGCATGATTCTCGCATGTGAGAATTCTCAAATGAGAGAATTTGAATGAAAGAATATGACATCCTGATCGTCGGCGCCGGCATCGCGGGCGCCTCCCTGGCCTGGCGCCTGGCCGGGCAGCGCAGCGTCGCGCTGCTTGAGCGCGAGTCCCAGCCGGGTTACCACTCCACGGGCCGCTCCGCCGCCATGTTCATGGAAAGCTACGGCCCGCCCATGGTGCGGGCGCTGACGCGCGCCAGCCGCGCCTTCTACGAGCAGCCGCCCGAAGGCTTCGCACCCGACCTGATGCAGCCGCGCGGCGTGATTTACCTCGCCACGCACGGCCAGGAGCAGGAACTGACCCACACCCGCACGGAACTCTCGCCAAGCTGTCCCGGCCTGGCGACCCTGGACGCCGGCACCACGCTGGCCCACGTGCCCTGCCTGCGTCCCGACCTGGTGCACGGCGCGCTGTACGACGCCGGCGCGCAGGACCTGGACGTGCATGCCCTGCACCAGGGTTTCCTGCGCGGCTTTCGCCGCAAGGCGGGGGCCGACGGCGAACTGCGCACCAGCGCGGGCGTAACCCGGGCCACGCACGATGGCCGCTGCTGGACCGTAGAACTCGCTGACGGCCAGACGCTGCGCGCGCACACCGTGGTGAATGCGGCGGGGGCCTGGGCCGACGAGCTGGGCGCGGTGTTCGGCGCGCGGCCCATAGGCTTGGTGCCGCACAGGCGCAGCGCCTTCACCTTCAAGGGGCCCGAGGGGGTAGACGCCTCGCACTGGCCTGCCGTAGTGGGTGTGGACGAAAGCTATTACTTCAAGCCCGACGCGGGCCAGATGCTGGGCTCGCCCGCCAACGCCGACGCTACGGTGCCGCACGACGTGGTACCCGAGGAACTCGACATCGCCATGGGCATACACCAGATTGAAAGCGTATCGACCCTCACCATACGCCGGCCAGCGAGCACCTGGGCCGGCCTGCGTTCCTTCGTGCCCGACGGCGAAATGGTGATTGGCCAGGACGACGCTTGTCCCGGCTTCTTCTGGCTCGCGGCGCAAGGCGGCTACGGCATCCAGAGTGCGGCAGGCGCCAGCGCGCTGGCCGATGCGCTGATCCGCCAGGCGGCGCTGCCCGAAGAACTGGCCCGGCAAGGCGTTGACGCGTGCAGGCTGTCACCTGCCCGGTTGCGTTAATTCTGAAGCCGCTTTTCAGAATCGCTCCTCCCCAACATCCCACATCTGCACTTCCGATTGATCCCACCTTCAACGAGGCCTACCATGCAACACATGTCCTTTAAAGCAATGCGCCGCACGCTGATCGCCAGCGCCTTCCTTTCCTGCGGGCTTGCCGCCATGGTTGGGTCCACCCAGGCCGCCGTTTTTCCTGATCGCCCCGTAACACTGGTAGCGCCCTTCCCGGCCGGCGGCGCGGCCGATGTGCTGACGCGCATCCTGGGCAAGGCATTGAGTGACCAGTTGGGCCAGCCCGTGGTGGTCGAGAACAAGCCGGGCGCCGGCACCGCCATAGGCGCGGCCGCAGTGGCCAACGCCAAACCCGACGGCTACACCCTGCTCGTGAGCTCAAACTCCACTTTCACACTGAACCCGGCGCTGCAGCCCAAGCTGAGCTACGACCCGGTCAAGGGGTTTGAGCCGATCGGCATGGTCGGTTCGGTGGCGCTGGCCATGCTGGTGAATCCGTCGGTCACGGCCGCCGACGTGCACCAGTTCGTCGCGGCGGCCAAAGCCAACCCGGACAAATACCTGTACGGCAGCTTCGGCAACGGCACCAGTTCCAACTTTGCCGGTGCGATGTTCAATACGGCCACGGGCCTGAAGATGACGCATGTGCCGTACAAGGGCTCCGGCCCGCTGATGACCGACCTGATGGGCGGCCAGATCCCGGTGTCTTTCGACACCGTGGTCGCCGCATCGCAGCAACTCAAGTCCGGCAAGATCCGCGTGCTGGCCGTGGCGATGAACAAGCGCTCGGCCCTGCTGCCGAATGTGCCGACGATGGCCGAGGCCGGCTACCCGGCCGTCGACATGAACGCCTGGCTGGCCATGGTGGCGCCCAAGGGCCTGCCGGCGCCCGTCAAGGCCCGGCTTGAGAAAGCGCTGGCCACGGTGATGACCAGCACCGAAACACTGGACAAACTCAAGGCAGCGGGGTTCGAGCCCGGCTACGCCACCGTCCCCGACTGGTCCGGCATGGTGACGGCGGAAATTGCGCGCATGAAAGCGCTGGCCGAACGCTCTCAGATAAAGACCGACTGAACAAGGCATTGATATGCACTCCACCCTGCCAGACATCTCCGCCGTCGAACTCCGCAACCTGATCGCGAGCCGCGAGGTCTCGCCGGTGGAGTTGATGGACGCCTGCATAGACCGCATTGAACGCCTGAACCCCGCCATCAATGCGATCTGCGCGACGGACTACGAACGTGCCCGCGAGGGTGCGCGCGAAGCCGAGACGCAAGTGATGCGTGGCGGGCCGCTGGGCCCTTTGCATGGACTGCCGCTGGGGGTCAAGGATCTGCAGGACACCGCTGGCCTGCTCACCACCTACGGCAACATAGGGCTTCGCGGCAACGTGCCGGCCAAAGACAACGCGCTTGTGGCAAAGCTGCGCGCGGCCGGCGCCATCGTCACGGCCAAGACCAACGTGCCCGACATGGGCGCCGGGGCCAATTCACGCAACCCGGTGTGGGGTGCAACGGGCAACCCGTTCAACCCTGCGCTCAATGCCGGCGGCTCTTCCGGCGGGTCGGCGGCCGCGCTGGCGGCCGGCCTGCTGCCGATCTGCACCGGCTCCGACACGGGCGGCTCGCTGCGCATTCCGGCGTCGCTGTGCGGCGTGGTCGGCCTGCGGCCTTCACCCGGGCTGGTGGCCAACGATGCACGGCCGCTGGGCTGGTCGGTGATCTCCGTGCTCGGGCCGATGGGCCGTAATGTGGCCGATACGGCCTTGCTGTTTGCCGCCAGCGTAGGCGCTGACGCGCGCGACCCGCTTTCCTACCCGGTGGACGCCTCCACCTTCTGGCCGCTGAAGCAGGTGGATCTTTCAAGCCTGCGTGTGGGCACCACGGAAGACTTTGGCGTTTGCATCGTGGATCCGGAAATCCGGCGTGTGTTCCGCCAGCGTGTGCAGGCCATCCGGCCGCTGGTGGCGAGTTGCGAACCTGTCGACCTGCAGCTGGACGATGCCGACCGCGCCTTCGACACGCTGCGCGCAGAAAGTTTTGTCGCGGCCTTTGCCGACACCTACCGCAAGGCGCCCGAAACGCTGGGCCCCAATGTGCGTGCCAACATGGAGATTGCCGCGGCTATCACGCTGGCGGACCGCGCCTGGGCACACCTGGAGCAGACACGCATTTCGCGCCGGTTTGCCAGGGCGTTCGAGCAGTACGACCTCATCCTGGCGCCCGTCACGCCGGTCACGCCCTTTCCCTGGACGGAGCTCTATGCCGGCAACATCGACGGCCAGGCCATGCGCAACTACTACCACTGGCTGGGCCTGACCTACGCGGTGACGCTGGCTACCAACCCGGCGCTGGCTTTGCCTTGCGGCAAGGATGAACACGGCATGCCCTTTGGGTTGCAGGTGATCGGGCGCCTGCATGCCGATGCGCAGCTGCTGGCCGCGTGCCAGGCGCTGGAACAAGCCTTTGAAGCGAGCGACACCCTCCGCAGGCCGCTACCCGATTTGCAGGCCCTGGAGGCCGCGCGGCCGGAACTCAAGTCCATCGTCACGCACCCGCCGCAGTGGGCCGCGGGCGAAAGCACCGGCGGCATCACGGCCGTGTGACGCCCCTGTTTTCCAGAAAAATATGCCTGCAGCCCTTACTGGACGTGCGCAAGCAGCTATAAAATCAATAGCGCACGGAAATCATTGACGTTCGTGTGGGTGGGCCCGGGAATGACCAGCCCGCCCAGGGGCTCAAAGAAGCCGTAGGCGTCGTTGCGGTCCAGGTACTGGTCCAGCTTCATGCCCTTGGCCAGCGCGCGCTGCAGCGTGTCGGGCGCCACATAAGCACCGGCGTTGTCTTCCACGCCGTCGATGCCGTCGRTGTCGGCTGCCAGCGCATACACACCGCCCTGGCCTTGCAGGGCCAAGGCCAGGCCCATGCAGAATTCGCCGGCACGGCCTCCCCGGCCACGCGGTGTGCCTTCGGGTTGCTTGCGGACGGTCACTGTGGTCTCGCCGCCGCTCAGGATCACGCAGGGCCTGCTGAAGGGCTGGCCCTTCAATGCAACGGCGCGGGCCAGCGCCGCGTGCACCTTGCCGACCTCGCGGGATTCGCCTTCCATCTCGTCGCTCAGGATGTGCGCCTGCAAGCCGGCGGCACGCACCACCGCGGCGGCGGCCTCCAGGCTTTGCTGCGGCGTGGCAATCATGTGCACCTCATGGCCTTTGAAGACCGCATCGCCCGGCTTGGGAGTTTCGAGCGCGCCCTGTTCCAGCAGGCTCATGATGGCGCCCGGCACTTCAATGCCGTAGCGCTGCAGGATGGCCACCGCTTCTGCGCAGCTGGTGGCATCAGGCACCGTGGGGCCGCTGGCGATGATGGACGGGTCGTCGCCCGGCACGTCGCTGATGGTGAGCGTCACCACGCGCGCCGGCGCGCAGGCCGCAGCCAGCCGGCCGCCCTTGATGCGCGAGAGGTGTTTGCGCACGCAGTTCATCTCGGAAATATTGGCGCCGCTGTTGAGCAGCGCCTTGTTGATGCGCTGCTTGTCTTCCAGCGTCAGGCCTTCAGCGGGCAGGGTCAGCAGCGCGGAGCCGCCGCCAGAGATCAGGCACAGCACCAGGTCGTTTTTGCCCAGCCCCTGCACCATGGCCAGGATGCGCTGTGCAGCTTCCAGCCCGGCAGCGTCCGGCACCGGGTGCGCGGCTTCGACAATCTCGATGCGCTGTTTCAGCCCCTCGGGACGGGGCGGGATGTGGTGGTAGCGGGTGACGACCAGGCCTTCAAGCGGTGCGTCGGCGGGCCACAGCGCCTCTACCGCCTGCGCCATGGAACCGCCGGCCTTGCCCGCGCCAATCACGATGGTGCGCCCGCCGCTTTCGGGGGTGGGCGGTTTGGGCAGGTAGCGTGCGGTGTTTTCAAGCGGCAGCGCGCGCGCAACGGCGGCGGCGTACAGGTGCTCAAGGAACTGGCGCGGCTGGGTGGCGGCGTCCGGAACGGGCGTAGGGGTGCTGGGGGTCTTGACTGCGGTCATTAAAATATCTCCACCCCGGATTGTGCCGTGGTAACCGGGCAGTAACCCGGCAGGCCGGAAGGGTTTGGGATCTCGCCGGAAAGACCCGCTTCCTAGAATGGGCCATCATCCACCGAAGCAGAAAGAAGAGCCCCATGAACGCTTACCTGGCCCTGGGCATCGCGATCGTTGCCGAAGTCGTTGCCACTACCGCACTCAAGTCCAGCGACAGTTTCACGCGCCTGGTGCCTTCTCTGGTCAGCATTGCGGGCTACGGCACCGCGCTGTACCTGCTCACGGTGACGATGAAATCGATTCCTACCGGCGTAACTTACGCCATATGGTCCGGCCTGGGCATTGTGCTGATCAGCATCACGAGCTTCTTCGTTCACCAGCAGAAGATTGACCTTTGGGGCATGGTCGGGATGGCGCTCATCATCGCGGGCGTGGTGGTGCTGAACCTGTTCTCCAAGTCGACCATGGCGTGACGCCGGACGGACGCCAGCTCAGTCAGTTTTGGCGCCGGCCTCAAACCAGCGCTTGACGGCCAGCCGCTCGGCATCAGTGATGCCGGTGGCGTTGTTCATGGGCATGAGTTTGCTGACGACGACCTGCTGATAGACCTGCTGCGCATGGCTCTTCAGCGCCGAGGGCGAATCAAGCCGCACATTCTTCATCTGCACCTGCTCACCATGGCACAGGTAGCAGCGCTGGGCCAGGATTGCCTGCACCCGCTGGAAGTCATTTGCGGCTGCAGCGCCCGCTGGTTGTACGCCACCAGCTCCTGAATTGATAGCATCAACAGCAGGCGCCGGTTTCATCCAGACGATCACGGCGGCTATGACAGCCACACCCACCAGCGCATACGGCAAGGGATGCCGGTTGCGTCCCAGCTTGTAGCCGTGGCGCAGCACAAAAAACTGGCGTATGGCCGCGCCGGCCAGCATCATCAGAATCAGTACCAGCCAGTTCTGCGGATGGCTCCAGGTGAAGCTGTAGTGGTTGCTGAGCATGGCGAACAGCACCGGCAAGGTGAAGTAGGTGTTGTGCACGCTGCGCTGTTTGCCGCGCTGGCCATGCACCGGGTCCACCGGCTCGCCGGCCTTGATGGCGGCCACGACCTTGCGCTGGCCGGGGATGATCCAGAAGAACACATTGGCGCTCATGGCAGTGGCCATCATCGCGCCCACCAGCAAAAAGGCCGCGCGCCCGGCAAACCAGTGGCAGGCCAGCCAGGAGGCGACGCATACCAGCAACGCCACCAGCGCGCCGACGATGGCGTCTCCATTTTTCTTTTTCCCGTACAACTGGCAAATACCGTCGTACAGCATCCAGAACACGACAAAGAAAGACAGCGCCACCGCAGCGGCCGCGCCGGGCGACCAGTTCATCAGCGACTTGTCGACCAGGTAGGTGCCGGCATGCCACAGGTAAGACACCGTGAACAGTGCAAAGCCCGACAGCCAGGTGCTGTAGCTTTCCCAGTAAAACCAGTGCAGGTGGGCCGGCAGCTGCGGCGGCTTGAMGGCGAATTTGACGGGGTGGTAAAAACCCCCGCCGTGCACCGCCCAGAGCTCGCCGCTCACGCCCTGCTTCTTGAGGTCTTCATCCTCGGGCGGCGTCAGGCTGCTGTCGAGAAAAACAAAATAAAACGAGGAACCCACCCAGGCGATGGCGGTGATGACGTGGACCCAGCGCAGCAGCAGGTTGGCCCAGTCGAGAAGGTAGTTTTCCATAGCGCTCAACTTGTGCAAGGCTGCTCACCACTGCGGGCGCTGTAAGCAGAAAACGGGTCACGAACAAAAGAAAGCTTGTGGCTTGCCACCCTGCTTTCCCGGCTCCGCTGCGACCTGGTGATGCGAGTTTATCGGCTTTGGCGCCTAGCGCAAAGCCTGAGCGGCCTTCTCTTCAGGGGTGTTGACCGTTTGAAGCAACTGGGYGGCCACCGCCACGGCAATCACTTCAGGCTCCTTACCGGCGATGCCGGGCACGCCGATCGGGCTGGTGACACGCGCCAGCTCTGCGGGCGTAAAGCCCCTGGCCTCCAGCCGGTGGCGAAAGGCCGCCCATTTGGTTTTGCTGCCGATGAGGCCGATGTAGGGTAAATCGCCTTTTTCGCGCTGGCGCAGCAGGCAGGCGGCCACGATGTCGAGGTCTTCGGCATGGCTGAAGCTCATGATCAAGACACGGGATTGCGGCGCCAGGCCAGGCACGGCAGACTGCACCGGATCGGAATGTTCGGCCACCACGCGCGGCGGGACGCTGGCGGGAAACACCCCGTCGCGGCTGTCTATCCACGTGAGTGAAAACGGCAAGGGCGCGAGCACCCGCACCAGTGCGTGGCCGACGTGGCCGCCGCCGAACAGCGCCACCGGCGTCAGAGCCGGCTGGCCCAGGCGCAAGGCCAGCGCGGGTGCGTCGCCCGCGTTGACGCATTCAAAGACAAGTTCCACCACGCCGCCGCAGCATTGGCCCAACGACGGACCGAGCGCCACACGCAGCGTCGATTTTTCGCATTGTTCCTGGACCGCGCCTGCGCCATCACCCATCAGTGCACGCGCCCTGGCAATGGCATCGTATTCCAGGTGGCCGCCGCCTATGGTGCCCACCAGCGCATCCGCAAAGACGGCCATCCAGGTCCCTGCCTCGCGCGGCACCGAGCCCTGCGTCTGCACGACCTCCACCAGGACAGCCGGCGCCGGATCCGCGTGAGCCAGCCGGGCCAGGAAATCCTCAAGTTGCAGACTGGAGACACTGGAAACCATTGGTGACGAGTTGACGGCTAGGGGATTGAAATATTGGGCAAAATGCCTTGAATGCCACCTTAGCACCACGCTGGCGCCGGGCAGGCCTCTGGGTGTGATGGCAGGTATATCAGGAATCCAATGAGCCGGCCGCTCAAAAAGCCGGCAAAGGCAAGCACGATGAGACAAGACATGTCCGACTCCACACAGCGCCGCTTCTGGCTGGTTGCCCTGCTTTCGGCAGCTGCTGCCGCCGTGGTCAGTGCCTGCAAAACCACGCCGGAGCCCGCGCCCGCAGCGCCCAAAGCCCCGGATCCCTCGCCGGTGATCGGCCCCATCGCCGGCCCGCAGGGTTCAGCCAGGAGCTCGGGGGCAACCACACCCCGCGCCTACCGCGAAGACGGCGCCACRCACATCTACGGCCTCAACTCCGACCGCATCTACAAAGGCCGCATGCCGCCGCTGCTGTATGCCGTAGGGGTGCTGAATGTGGAGATCGACAGGGTTGGCCGCGTCACGCGCCTTGACTGGATGCGTGCGCCGCGCCATGCGCCCGAGGTAATGGCCGAGATCGAACGCACCATCCAGCAGGCCTCTCCTTTCCCGGCGCCCACGCGCATGGGCAAGGTGGTCTACACCGATACCTGGCTTTGGCACAAGAGCGGGAAGTTCCAGCTCGACACGCTCACAGAAGGACAGGACTAGCCCCCACGGTCGCTCACTYCGTGTAGCTCCCTGCCCCCCGAGGGGGCCGCTGCGCCTGCGGTCTGGCAAAGCCAGTCCCGCGGCCCCTGTTGGCCTTGGACGGCTCGCTTCGCATCGCGCTTTGAGCGCTGCCGTCAAGAGCGGCTAGCGGTCACTCAATTTTCAAGTTCTGGGTTTTGACGACGTTGCGCCAAGCGCGGTAGTCGGCTTCGATGAAGTGGCCGAGCAGCGCGGGCGAGCCAGGTGCGGCTTCCACGGCATCGGCTTTGAAGCGCGCCACCACGTCGGGCTGCGCCACGACCTTGTTGATGGCGGCGTTGAGCGCATTGACGATGGCGGGCGGTGTGCCGGTGGGCGCCATCAACGCAAAGTAGTTGACCACATCAATGCCTGCCAGCCCGGCTTYCGTCATGCTGGGCACATCGGGCAAGGCACTTGAGCGTTTGGCGCTGGTCACGGCGAGCGGCTTGATACTGCCGTTTTTGATGAAAGGCAGCAGGGCCGGGATGGTGCCGGTGATCAGCTGGATCTGCCCACCGATCATGTCCATGGTGGCCGGCGCCACGCCGCGGTAGGGAATGTGTGTGATGAAGGTGCCGGTGCGCGACTTCAGCAGCTCCAGCACCAGGTGATTGACGCCACCCGCGCCGGCTGAGCCGTAGTTGAGCGCGCCGGGCTTCTGCCTGGCGAGCGTGACCAGCTCTTTCATGGTGTTGGCCGGCAGCTTGGTATTGGCAGCCCAGACCAGGGGGCCGCTGGCGATCATGCCGACCGGCGTGAACTGGCGCAGCGGGTCGTAGTTGGCGCTGGGCAAGGAGGCCGCCACCGTGGTGAAAGGCGAAGCCACCAACAGCAACGTGTAGCCGTCAGCCGGGGACTGGGCCACATACTGCGTACCGATCGCGCCGGAAGCGCCGGCGCGGTTGTCCACCACAAAGGTGGCGTTCAGGGTTTCGCCGAGTTTTTGTGCAATCAGCCGCGCCATCGCATCGGTGCCGGCGCCGGGCGCAAAGGGCACAACAATCCTGACAGCGCGTTCGGGATAAATGCCGCCAGGTGCGGAGGCTGCGCCCAGCGGGCTTTGCGCCCATGCGAAGGAAGCTGGAAGTGCCAGGCTGGCAGCAGTGCCCGCTGACAGCAGCAGGGCTTGGCGGCGGCTCAAGGCGCCCGTTGGCTTGACGATCATGGGAAGGAAGGAAAAGTTGTCAAAACAGCCGATTGTCGCCGCGCCGGATGACGCCGGGATGACACCGCGGCGACCTTCCCCTTTACCCCGTCGATCCAGGCCCCGCCCGGCCTTCAGCTGCCACGGTAAGTGGAATAGCTCCAGGGGCTCACCAGCAGGGGAACGTGGTAGTGCAGGCCGGGGTCGGCCACGCCGAAATCCAGCGTCACCTGGTCCAGGAAGGCCGGTTCGGGCAGTTTCACGCCACGTGCCCTGAAATAACCCGCCACGTCGAAAACCAGGCGGTAAGTGCCGGCCTTCAGGCTGACGCTGTCATACAGCGGCCCGTCCGGGTTGCGCCCATCTTCATTGAGGATGAAGTGCTTTACCAGCGTGGCCTGACCGGCATGCGTGGTGTAGAGCGACGCCTTCATGCCGCCTGCTGGCGTGCCGTGCATGGTGTCCAGTACATGTGTGCTCAAGCCCATGGTATTCCTTGGTAATAGTTGAGGGAGCTGCTCAAAAAACCCT